>CAZRAZ010000021.1:0-13502 GCA_964598275.1 uncultured Gammaproteobacteria bacterium
AGCAAAAGGCAGATGGATTTTACTTCTTGATCCCGACGAATACTTAAACAAGTCTCTAAAACACGAATTGCTAAAAATTACCCACAGGTCTGATGTTGATTTTGTCAAAATCCCCCGTAAAAATATGGTTTTGGGCAAATGGCTTCGCCACACCAACATGTGGCCCGACTACCTGATCAGATTTTTCAAAAAAAACTCTGTTAAATGGCAGCGCCTTATTCACAGTCAACCCCAAACTTCCGGCAACGGTCTTACTCTTCTTGATTCAGAAAAAATAGCCATCAGACACGAAAACTACACTTCCATCACCGACTATCTTTTACGCACTATTCGTTACAGTAATGTCCAAGCCGAGGAACTCAATAAAGCCGATTATACCGTCAAAATCAGCGACTTTATCTTACGACCCATCCAAGAATTCAATAGTCGTTTTTTTTCCTCCCAAGGCTACAAAGACAACCTTCATGGGTTAGTTTTTTCCTTACTCCAGGCTTTTTCAGTCTGTCTGGTTTACATTCGCCTTTGGGAAAAACAGGGAGCCAAAGATAAACCCTTATCAAAAGACTCTTTTGTTTCCGCCAGTCAGGAATCAGCCTTCGAATACGATTATTGGTTCACCCGCTACTTTGTCAACGAATACAGCAAAAATATCTTTAAAATCATTCCTGTCAAAATCAGACACTGGACGATCCGTCTTTTTAAAAATCTATAGTATGTCGCAGATTGCCATCATCATCTTAAATTGGAATCGACCCCAACTTACTCTCGACACTCTCGACTCACTTCTTAAAATCAGCCACCAAAAATTTTCCTATCATATTTTTCTGGTCGATAACGGTTCTACCGATGATTCTCTGGCTCTTTTCAAAAAAAAGTATCGCTCTCACAAAGATATTTCCATTTTAGCCACCGGCATTAATTTGGGTTTTGTTGATGGTAATAATTTTGCCATCCAAAAAGCTCTACAGAAAAATTTTAACCATATTCTTGTCTGCAACAACGATATTCAAGTCAAGGCCGACTTTGTCGAAAAATTAGTCGAAACTGCTAAAGACTACCCCACTGCCATCATTGGTCCCAAAATTTATTTCGCCAAAGGTTACGAGTTTCATAAAAACCGTTACACCCAATCCCAACTCGGAAAAGTTATCTGGTCGGTCGGCGGTCAAATGGATTGGTCCAATATTCTCGGTAGTAATATTGGAGTTGACGAGGTCGATGTCGGTCAATTTGAAAAAATCAGTACTGATCTTGATTTCATCAGTGGCTGCTGTCTTTTTGCCCCTGCCAATATTTTCAAAAAAATCGGCCTTTTCGACAGCCATTATTTTATGTACTTAGAAGATGTCGATTTCTGCCAACGTGCTCTTAAAGCCGGTTTTCAGCTTGTCTACCAACCCCAATCAATCATCTGGCACCTAAATGCCGGCTCGTCCAGCAGTGGCAGTCAACTTCAAAACTATTTTATTACCCGTAACCGTCTTTATTTTGCTAGAAAATTTGCTTCCCCAAGAACCCGCTTTGCTCTAAATCGTCAAGCCCTAACTTACTTTCTTTCAAAAAACAAGTGGAAACGTCTGGCCGTTATTGATTATTACCTTGGCCGTTTAGGCCCCGGCTCCTGGCAAACCAACCTCCAAAGTTGACTCGCTAGAAACCTCGGGAAAACAACAAACAAATGAATAAAAAAAACACCATTTCCATTGTCATCTTGGTCGGCAACGAAGAAACTATGATCGTTAACTGTTTGAAAAGCTGTTCCTGGACCGACCAAATAATTTTAGTGGCCGCCAATTCCACCGATCACACCGTTTCTCTGGCCCAAAAAACCATCCCTGGGCTCCTTATTGTCAAAACCACCGACGAATACAACAAAAACTTCAGTAAATGGCGCAATCTTGGTCTAAAAGCCGCCACCGGCGATTGGCTTTTTTATGTTGATGCCGACGAAAGAGTTACCCCTCAATTAAGGCAAGAAATCAAAAACATCATCACTTCAAATCAACCACTAAACTGGTACGTTATCCCTCGGGCCAATTTTTATCTTGGCAAAAGAGTCAAACATGGTGGCTCTTACCCCGATTATGTTAAAAGACTATTTCAAAAAAAACATCTTAAGCTTTGGCAAGGTCAACTCCACGAAGAACCGGTCATTGAAGGTGACTTCGGCTACCTAAAATCAGACTTACTGCACTATACCCATCGCCATCTATCCTCAATGCTTGCTAAAACCAACGCCTGGACCGACATAGAAGCCGAAGAAATTTATCGCTCCGGCCATCCGCCCATTGTTCCTTGGCGAATTTTTAGGATGATGTTAACTAAATTTTGGCAGCGATTAATAGTTCAGGGCATGTGGAAAGATGGTACCGTTGGTTGGCTGTCGGTTATCTTCGAAACCTTCGACACCTTTATCATCTATGCCAAAGTTTGGGAAAAACAACAAAAATAATATAAAATCAATTATGAAAGCCGGCATATACGACCCATATCTAGATACACTCGGAGGAGGGGAGCGCTATTGCCTAACCATAGCCGAAATTCTTCTAAAAAACGGTTGGCAAGTTGATCTTTTCTGGTCCGGTCAACAAGATTTACTGCAACAAGCCAAGAACAGATTTTCTCTAAAAATAGATAAAATCAATTTTGTTGACGATATTTTTCATCTCAAAAAGGTCAAGATAGATCCCCAAGAAGACCTAGCTCAAATCACCACATTTCTAGATCACTCACGCCTGCCCCACCATAAAATCAGTAAAATTGCCAGAAATTACCAAATCATGCGCCAATATGACCTTATTTTTTATCTATCAGACGGCTCCGTCCCTCTTCTCTTTGCTAAAAAAAACTTATTTCATGTTCAGGTTCCCTTCAAGCTAAAATTAGGTCGATTCCAAAAGCTTTTAAATACTTTTAAACTAAAAATTTCTCATCCTACTATTATCTGCAACTCAAGTTTTACGCAAAAATTTACCAAACAAAGTCTTCATCACCCCAGCTTGGTTCTCTATCCTCCGGTTGACGTCGACAAATTCAAAACTTCAAAATTCAAAAAAAATTACATTCTCACCGTTGGCCGTTTCGACAATATCTTAAACGCCAAAAAACAAGACGTCTTAATCAAAGCTTTTGCCGCTTTAAGTCCCCGTCATTCCGACTGGTCTCTTATTTTAATCGGTGGCAGTGCCCAAAACCCTGATCAAAATCAATATTTGCTTCACCTAAAAAAAATCGCCGCTAATTTACCCATAAAATTTATTGTTAACCCGCCTTTTTCCCGCCTAAGAAAGTATTATGCTAGATCAAAAATATATTGGCACGCCGCCGGCTTTAACGTCAACCAAGATGAACACCCCGAAGCTACCGAACACTTTGGTATGACCGTCGTCGAAGCTATGGCTTCCGCTCTGGTTCCCCTGGTAGTCAACAAAGGTGGCTTGCCTGAAATTGTTAAACACGGACAAAACGGTTTTCACTGGTCAGAAACAGGCGAACTTATCCGTCAAACTGAAGACCTTATCCTTCGTCCCGAAAAGCTTCGACAAATGGCCCAAACCGCTAAAAGCGACTGTCAACAATTTTCCAAAGACAATTTTGCCGCCAAACTTTTAAGCATCATCAAAAACTAATGGACATTTCTCTTATTATCACCAACTGGAATGGTCGCCATCTACTTCAAAAAAACTTACCTCAAGTCATAAAAGTAAGCCCCGAAGCCAAAGAAATTATTGTTGCCGATGATGCCTCCACTGACGACAGTTTGAAATACCTAAAACAACTTCAAAAGAAATCCAAAAAACTTAAAATTATTCACCATCACAAAAATTTTGGCTTTGCAAAAAACTCCAATCATGCCGTCAAATCCTGCCAATCTGGTCTGGTGGTCATGCTCAATAGCGATATCTTTCCTCACAAACACTATATTAAAAATTGCCTCCGGCATTTTTCTGACTCCAAGGTTTTTGGTGTCGGTTTTGCCGAATCCGGTAACGAAAATTGGGGTAAAATTTTTTGGAAAAATGGTTATTTACAATACTCTCCTGGTAAAAACACTAAACACTCTCATATCACTGCCTGGCTTTCCGGTGGCGGTTCCATTGTCAGAAAATCAGAATTCCTAAAAATGGGTGGCTTTGATGCTATCTACGAGCCCTTCTATTGCGAAGATCTGGACTTGGGCCTTCGAGCTTGGAAATCAGGTTATAAACTTTTATGGGAGCCCACCGCTGTCGTCGAACATCATCATGAAGCCACCATCAGTCAATTCCCCAAAAGATTTCTCGACTATGTTAAAGAAAGAAACCGCCTCTTAACCGTTTGGCGCAACTTCTCTGACTCAAAACTGCTCTGTTCTCATCGTTGGGCTCAAATCGGTCGGGTTTTATCCGGACCCAACTACCTCAAAATCATTCGCGCCGCCCACCGCCAGGTCAAAAAATCGCCTCTCCCTATTGTTTTCCCCGTCTTAACCGATCGCCAAATTCTGCAACTTTTCACATCATGAAAAAAGCCATCCGGTCAATTTGGCCGATAATCGCAATTCTACTTACCATCTTTTTATTTTATTGGCCTTTCTTTATCAAAGGCCTCCTGCCTATTCCAGCAGACATTATCCCCGGTGTTTACTATCCTTGGCTTGATATCAAATATCCGCAGTTTCTAGCCGGAGTACCCGTAAAAAATGCACTTCCTTCAGATGTCGTTTCTCTAACCTATCCTCTCAGATTAGAAAGTATCGACATGATAAAACAAAAATTATGGCCCCTGTGGAATCCCTTCATCCTCTGCGGTACCGCCCTCATGGCTAATTTTCAATCAGCCGCCTTTTACCCCCTCAACTTCATTTACCTACTAATCGACAAATTTCCATTGGCCTGGTCCTTACAGATTATTTTACAACCAAGCCTGGGCGCTCTTTTTCTCTATTTATTTCTGAAACAGCAAAAATTAAGCTCATCAGCTTCGCTTTTAGGCTCGATTCTATGGGCCTTTTCCGGTTTTTTTTCTCTCTGGATGCAGTACAACACCGTCATTCATGCCATTATTTACTTGCCTTTAGCTTTATATTCCATCGCCAAACTAAAAGACGGTCATCGTTTTGGACTGCTATTCTCACTCTCAACTCTCTTTTCACTATCAGCCGGCAATCCACCCGTCACTCTTATCCTTTTACTAAGCTCTGGCCTTTTTGCCCTTTACACCTATCAAAAGGATGTTAAAAAATATTTTCAGTTAGCCTTATTCTTTATTTTAGGTCTAGGTCTATCTGCCCCCTTGCTTCTCCCGGCCATGGCCTTAGCCAAAAATTCAATCAGAAATTACGACAACATTGCTCTTAATGCCCAAATAAAATTTTTACCTATCTATAAACTAATCACCACCCTCATTCCAAACTATTTTGGTAACCCGGCCACGGGCAACAATTGGCAATCAAACCAATCATACGACAATCTCACCTTTTTTGTTGGCATTATCCCTCTGGTTTTTTTAATCTATTCATTCACTGAAAAAAACCTAAAAAAAATAACCATCATAAAATTTTTTCAACTTACTTTTATTGCCTCTCTTGTTCTTAGTACTAAAAACCCTCTTTCTTTTCTTATCGGCAATCTTCCCTTTTTAAGTATGAAGGCCATGGTCATGACCCGGTTTACACTTTTAGGAAATTTCTCCACCGCCATTATTTCCGCTTTTGTTTTTGATCATCTCATAAAATCAAAAAAAATAGACCTAAAAGATTGGCAAAAACCGATTTTTATCCCCCTAGGCATAATTATTTTTTCTCTTTCTTTGGCCACTATTTTTTTTATTGACAGCAAAACCGATTTCATTTCTTTACCTCGTCTTTTTTTCACCCAAAATAATCTAAAATTTACCCGGGAAACCATCACTGCTATCCGCAACACCGCCATCCCTCTATTTATAAATATAGTCTTTATTCTCCTTTTTGGTCTGAATTTTTTCCTTGCTAAATATAAACGTCTCTTCCTTGCCCTTATTCTTGTTTTGGCTATTTTCGACCAATATCAATTCTTCAAAAAATATAATTCCTTCTCTCCAGAACAATTCCTCTATCCTCAAACTCCCACCACCGATTATCTAATCCAAAATCATCAAAGATTTGCCCGGGAAACTAGCCAAGTTATCCCATCGAACACCTGGATGCCATACAATTTAAGATCTATCACCGGATATGACACCCTTCACTCAATCAGATACAACCAATTTATTTCTTTGGCAAACGGCGGTACTCTAAAAAACATTGGTGGTCGTTATGTGGAAATCAACAATTTCAATTCCGATTTATTCAACTTTCTTGGTGTTAGCCATCTAGTCGGTATCAAAAAAATTGAGTACGAACCCGATCCCAACGGTCAAGACCCACCGGCCTTTTCAAACTTCAAACTCGCCTATCAAGACCAAACCACCGTCATTTTTGAAAACCCTAAAAAATTACCGCTTGTCTTTTCGGTAGACAATTATCAACTATCATCATCACTTGAACAAAGCGAAGAATTATTAAGAACAGAAAACTTGTCGCAGACTGTCATTCTCGAAAAAAACACACCCTATCTTATTAATCAAAAAAGCGACATAACAAACTTAGATATCAATAATCAATCAATTGAATTTGACAGCCAATCCGCCGGCAACAGCCTTATTGTCACCTCCACCACCTACGACCCGGGCTGGAAATTATTAATTGATAATCAAATCGTCGACCAAATTTACCCCGCCAATCACGCTTTTATTGCTTTTCCTTTGCCGACCGGAAAACATCATATCACCCTCTATTATTTTCCCAACGAACTCACCCTTGGTCTAAAAGTTTTTTTCCTTAGTCTCATTTTTATTTTCTTTTACCTTTTGATAACTAATCTTACTGGTGTTTTAAACCAATTCACTTTTACGAAATTGTCACCGGTAAAAATTTTATTAAAAAAACAATTTTCCCAAAAATAGTCGACAAATTGTAAAATAAAACAAACAATTGTGTAAATGAACAAAACAAAGCTAAGCATCATCATCCCCACGTGGAATACTGCCAAAATCACCCTCGATTGTGTCAAAACTATAAAAAAATATCTGGGCAATTTTCCTCAAATCGTCATTGTCGACAATGCTAGTACCGACAATACCATCAATTTACTCAAAAAACTTGAGCGAAGCGAAATCCTGAGTAATCGAAGGAAAAATATAAAATTAGAAATTATAAAAAATGTTCAAAATTTTGGTTTCGCCAAAGCCTGCAATATTGGCGCCAAAGAAGCGGTAGGGGATTACCTTCTTTTTCTAAATTCAGACATAAAACTAGTTGATAACAGCTTACTTTCCATGTTAAAGTTTTTCTCCCAAAATCCTCAAATCGGCGTCATCGGTCCCCAATTCCTAAATCCTGACCACTCAATCCAATCTTCCGTTTTTCCACCTCAAACAATTAAAAATGCCATTAAAGAATTTTGGCTGGGTCAAAAAACATACAGTAAATTCACTCCTACAAGTAAAACCCCGATTTCCGTTTGGGCCATTTCCGGCGGAGCGCTTCTTATCAAAAAAGAGCTATTTAAAAAGATCAACGGCTGGAACGAAAAATATTTCATGTATTTCGAAGATTTAGAACTTTGTCGCCAAATCCACCACCAGCAAAAACAGGTCTTTTATTATCCTTTTGCCAAACTGATTCACCACCATGGTGCCAGCGGTCACAAACTAATAGATAACAACAAACAGTGGCAGCGTCTTATTCCTGGTTCAAAAATCTACCACGGCTCAATAAAACACTACTTGCTTTTTCTCATAATTTACTTATCCCAAAAATGCAAAAAATTATTCTAACCATAATTTTCCTTTTGGCCGCATTCCTGCGTTTGCAAAAAATAAGCACATTGCCTCCCTCCTTGTTTTCCGACGAAGTTGATGCCGCTTATCAAGCTTTTGTTTTCAATCACTGTCAAACCGATTTTTATGGCAACAAATTTCCCACTCATTTCCATTCATATTCCGATTGGCGCAGTCCTCTTTATATCTATTCACTTAGTCTGTCCCAAAAGATTTTTGGGCTCAATGAGTTTTCCACCAGATTCCCCGCCGCCCTTTTTGGCTGGATTTCGGTCTTAATCATCTTTCTTCTGGTCAAACAACTTTTTGACTCAAAAACCGCCATTTTCTCTGCCCTACTCCTTGCCCTTTCACCTTGGCACATACACTACAGTCGGGCCGCCTTCGAAGTTACCGGCATGCTTCTTGTCTATCTTACCGGATTTTATTTTTTTATCAAATTTATAAAAGAAAAAAAGTTTTACCAATTACTTCTCTCCGCATTTTTTTTCATTCTGTCCTTTTACTTTTACAGCACTGCCAAACTTTATGTTTTTTTTACCCTCATTGTCATTTTCTTTATTTTCAAAAAAACTTTTCTAAAACTTAAACTTCGTCAAATAACAATTTTCGTCCTTTTCTGTTTTTTGCTCTCCCTGCCCATGATTTCCGACCTTATCTCCGGTCAGGCCGGTTATCGTTTTTCTTATATCAACATTTTTGCCGATCCCACTGTTCCTCAATCTGTTGATTTTTTTCGTCGTCAAGATTCCATCATCGATCAATCCGGCGGTCAAACTCTCCTAAACTACAAAATATTTCACAACAAGATTCTTTCTTGGATAACTGCCTTCACTAAAAACTATCTTTCCTCTTTCTCCACCGATTTTCTTTTTATCTCGGGCGATAATAACCTTCGACACTCTTTCTCTTTTTTTGGCCAACTGCTTTATCTCGATTTTTTTCTTTTGCCCTTTGGTGCCTTTCTTTTTTTCACCGGGAAGACAGATAAAAAAATAAAAATAATGATCCTCCTTCTTTTTCTACTTAGCCCCGTACCCTCTTCTTTCACTAACGATTCGACCACCGCTCATGCCACCCGCTTATTCTTTTTAATTCCCTTTTTCATAATTTTTTCTAGCCAAACCCTTGTTTGTCTTAAACAAAAACCATTTTTTCTGCTCATTTTTTCTCTCTTCTATCTTTTTAACTTCCAACTTTTTTACCATTACTACCAATACCATTACCCCCAAATATCAGCTCCCTACTGGCACACCGGTATCAAGCAAGCCGTTATCGACAGCAATAATTTCCCTGCCTCAAAAATATATTTCAGTTCCAAACCCGAACCAATCTTGCCATTTTTCCTTTTTTGGAACCAGTACTTGCCCCAAGACACTTGCAACATCGAATCAAAAGTTATTCAATTTTCCAATCCCGCTTTTACCGGCAAACAGCTGGAAAACAAACATTATTTTGGCCAAATAGAATGGGGCCAAATGGTTTCCAAAATCGATCCTCATGATAGCCCGCTTTTTATTGTCCATCAAGATGAAATAGAGACAATCGAACTGCAAACCAATTCTAGCCCCTATAAAATTGATGTTCAAAAAACCACCGACACAAATTACCAAATGGCCAAACCCTATCTTATCTTTAAATTCACCAAAAAATGAAAAAACTGATCATTATCGCTCTAGCCATCCGACTCATCTTACTTTTTTCCACCTCCTACCATCCCGATCTGGGCAATCACCTCGATTGGGGCAACCGTTTTTGGCAATACGGCCCTTCAAACTTTTACCACCAAAGCATCTGGTCTGTTTCCTGGCCCAACCAACCCCTCGGCACTATTTATCTCTTCGCCTTCATTGCCAAAATCAACCAAACTCTCTTTTCCTTTTTTTGGTATCTAAACACTCACATTCCCCTTTTTCCCTCAAACCTCATTCCTCTCTTAGAAAAAAATCTTCATATCTGGTTAGTCAAGCTCCCATTTATCGGCAGTGACCTCGGTTCCGGCATCCTTGTCTATTATTTACTTAAAAAAAAATACAAAAGGGCCGCGGCGGCGGCCGCCTTTTTCTTATTAAACCCAGCCTTAATTTACAACTCCGCAGTTTGGGGTCAAACAGACTCATTAATTAATTTTTTAGCTCTCGCCTCTCTTTATTTTCTCGACCAAAAAAAACCCTCTCTTGCCCTTTTCCTTCTTCTAATTTCTTTTCTTTTCAAATTTTCTCTTACCATTTTTCTGCCGGCATTTTTAATTTATTATCTAAAATCAAAACCCAAACTAAGCTCAATTATTCTAACCCTTACTATTTTTCTCTCTTTTTCCTTTCTTTTGGCCCTTCCTTTCAGTCAATCAACAAACCCTCTTATTTGGCTTTTCAATATCAGCCGAGACAGAGTTCTGGCCGGCCAAGGCGGCATGTTAAATGGTAATGCCTTTAATCTGTGGGCCATAATTTACGGCATAGATCTTTCTCTAAAAGAATCCATCACCCTCCTTGGCCTTTCTGCCAGTCAAATTGGCAAACTAATCTTTGCCGTTTTTTCTTTGCCCGTTATCATCAAAATCTATTTCTTGCCAAAATTTAAAAATTTGATTTATTCCTATTTTTTAATCTCTTACACCGCTTTTTTATTTCTCACCAACATGCACGAGCGTTATCTCTATCCGGTCTTCATCCCTTTTATTATTCTTCTTTTTTTTCACCCCAAAATCTTTAAAACCAAAGACTATCTGCTTCTTTCCCTTATCCACCTGCTAAACCTTTTTAATCTTTGGTTTTACCCCTCCCTTCCCTTTCTCAAAAAACTTCTTGAATACAAAAGTTTTTCTCTTCCTCGTCTTTTTGCCCTTATTCTCATCTGTTTTTGGCTCAATTTTTATATAAAATACCTTAAGCATGAAAATAAATCCTAACAAAACGTTTTTATTCTTAATCCTCCTCTTTTCTTTAATCATCAGACTTTACAAACTCAACCTACTTCCGCTTTTTGCCGACGAACTGGATGTTGGCAATCAAGCTTACTCGCTTCTCACCACCGCCCGCGATTGTGCCGGCAATTTCCTCCCCAGCTATCTTCAATCCTTCAATGAATGGCGGGCTCCGCTTTTGATTTATACCACGCTTCCCTTCGTTGCCATTTTTGGTCGCACGACCCTGGCAATTCGTTTAGCCCCCATAATTTTTGGCTTACTTTCCATCTTTTTTCTCTACAAACTCGTTCTAAAACTTAGTCAAAAACCATCTCTGGCCCTTGTCTCTGCCTCTCTTTTGTCTCTCTCTCCTTGGCACTTTCACTACAGCCGTACTTCTTTCGAGGTTACCCTCCTCATCACTCTCATTCTTTCCGCCTGCTTTTACTTTTTTCAAAAACGTTATTTTATCTCCTGCTTGCTCTTTACCCTTTCTTTTTATACCTACAATACCGCCAATGTTTTCATCCCCCTCTTGCTTATATTTTTATTTATCTCCCTACGACCTCAAATCAAACTACCTTCTTTCCTTCCCCTCCTTCTCCTTGTTCCGCTTGCATTTCAAATCATTTCCGGTTCAGCTGCCAAGCGTTTTTCACAAGTCAGTATCTTTCAAAACCAAAACGAAATTAACCAAATTATTTTTAAACGAACCGGTTTTTCTTCATCACTTTCAGTTCCAGAAAGACTGTTTCACAACAAGGGTAATTCCTGGCTAAAACAATTCTCTCAAAATTATCTGTCGGCTATTTCACCCTCTTTTTTCTTTGTTAGTGGCGACCCCAATCCGCGGCATTCTCTGCCCGAATTCGGTCTACTTTGCTATGCACTTGTCATTCCTCTCGCTCTCGGTCTCATAAAAGCAAACTACCGCCAGGTAATCAACCGTTTCATGATTTTTTTCTTAATCACCGCCCCCATTCCTTCAAGCCTCACTCAAGACGGCGCCAATCACGCCACCCGCCTTTTCCTTCTTCTCCCGCCTCTCTCATATTTTTCTGCTTTGGGTATTTTTTACCTAAAAAGGAATTTCAAATCCATCTTTGTTGTCTTCCTCATTCTCTCCCTTCACTATCTCATAAATTTCGTCCACGAATACTTTGTCCACTACCCCAAGGAAAACTTTGAATATTGGCAATACGGCCAAGAACAGCTCTTTTCTTCTCTTCCTCAAAACGCTCCCCGCTACTTTATCAGCAACACCACTTATTCATCCCTCAAACCTTTTATTTTCTTTCAAAACAGTTCCGCTCTCCTTACCCAAAAACCATCCTTCACCGACCAGGAAAAAACCCTTGATTTCGATCTTTTAGGTTTCATGCTTGACGACCGCATCTTTTTTGTCAACAACTGGCAAAATAATGATCCTCTCGCCAAAATTTCAACTTTTGCTCAATCGGGAGACGCTTTTCTTCTTTATCAACTCAAAGACATCCCCGGCGATTGGGATTTTACCAAAACCCCTCTCTCCAACTTCAAAACCATAAAAACAGTTTATAATCCTAATCAAAGCATTTTTGGCCAAATCATCCAAAAAATATGAAAAATAAAATTATTATCACCATCATCACTATTTTGGCTCTTTTTCTTCGCCTCCACAAATTAGGTCAACTACCCAACTCATACACCCCGGACGAACTTGCCCAAGGTTACACCGCTTATTCTCTACTAAAAACCGGCGCTGACGAATGGGGCAGTCAAAACTATTTTAGTTTTCGTTCCTTTGGTGACTACAAACCACCTCTACAAACTTGGCTGATGATTCCTGCCATCAAACTCTTTGGTTTAACTCCTCTTGCCGCTCGTCTGCCAAACGCCCTTCTTTCTGCTCTCGCCATCCCTCTTATCTTTCTGGTCGTTAAAAAATTCTTTGCCTCCCCCGCCATAGCCCACTTATCGGCTCTTTTCCTCGCTCTGTCTCCGGCCCACTTACCCATGTCCCGTCTGGCCCTCGAAGCCAATATTCTACCCACCCTTATCCTTTTAGCCAGTTTCTTTTTGCTGTCATCCTCTCGTCCAAGAAATCTGATCCTTTCCGGTTTTTTCTTTGCCCTCAGTCTTTTTTGTTACCATTCCGCCAAAGTTTTTGTCCCGCTTTTTTTGCCTTTACTTATCTTTCACCAAAAACTAAAACCCAAACAAATTCTCATCCTAACTCTCCCCATTGTTTTAACCATACTTTTCATCTTTATTAACAATCGTCAAATTGCAGTTAACCGCACCACCGATATTGCTATTTTTAATCCCACCGATAACTGGTCGGCCGTCTCCGACAGTCAGTATCAAGCTCACCAAAACGGTCTTGCCGTCTTTCCTGCCCGCCTTTTCAACAATAAGCTAACTTATCTCTATCGTCTTTTTTCAAAAAATTATTTTTCCTACTTTTCCCCCCAATTTCTCATTAACTCCGGAGCAGGGGAGACCACCTACGGTATGTTACCTGACATTGGTATTCTTGGCCTTGCACCTTCAATTGGTCTTGTTTATGCCCTATTTTTTATTCTTACTCAAAAATCTCATCGTCGCTCTCTTGTCCTCTTGTTTTCTGCCCTCCTGCTTGCCCCCATCCCCGCCGCTTTAGCCAAAGGCAATTATTCCGCCAACCGCGCTTCTCTTATGCTTCCTTTCCTCGTTATCCTCTCTGCTTTTGGTCTGCAAAAACTTTATCAAAAATTCAAACCAAAATATCTCGTCC
>CAZRAZ010000022.1:0-521 GCA_964598275.1 uncultured Gammaproteobacteria bacterium
CATTCCCAGCGGAGTTTCTGCTTCTCTTCTCAAAACTACTCCTGCCCTTTTTCCCAAAATTCCCCAACTCCTCTACATCGGCTCTTTTTCTGCCCACAAAGGTCTTGATATTTTAATCAAATCTTTACCTCCAAATTGTCAGCTCACTTTGGCCGGCCAAAAAACTCTCTATTGGCCCCAAATCCAAAACCTAATCAAAAACAACAAAAACATCCGTACTGTTTTTAACTTCCCTTCTAGTAAACTGCCTCAACTTCTCGATGCCTGTACCTGTCTGGTGCTCCCCTCCAACCAAGAAAGTTTCGGCAAGGTAATCCTTGAAGCTTGGGCCAGAAAAAAACCGGTTATCGTTAAAAATATTCCTGCCCCCGCCGGTCTTGTTCGCGCTAGTCATGGCGGTTTAATTTTCACCGACAATCCCCAAAAGCAAATATTAAACCTGATAAATCACCCTCAACTGGCCCGCCGTCTTGGTCAAAACGGTTATACTTTTGTCCAAAACACTTACACTTGGTCTAAAA
>CAZRAZ010000022.1:531-13471 GCA_964598275.1 uncultured Gammaproteobacteria bacterium
AAAGGCCTTGATATTTTAATTAAATCTTTACCCCCAAATTGTCATCTCACTTTGGCCGGCCAAAAAACTCTCTATTGGCCCCAAATCCAAAAAATTATTAAAAACCCGAAACTGGCCCGCCGTCTTGGTCAAAACGGTTATAAATATGTCCAAAGCAATTACACATGGTCTAAAATAGGGGATAGCTTATGCCAAAAATTATCATTATAATTACCATCCTCGGCCTCGTCGCCTTTTTTGTTTTCACCAAAAAAACAAAACCGACCGAATCTCTTGCCCTTGATATCAAAGGCCAAATTTTCAATCTGGAAGTCGCCGACACCCCAGGTTCTCGCACCATCGGTCTTTCCAATCAAAATTCTCTTTGTCCTCATTGTGGCATGATCTTTATTTACCAAAAAGAAGCCATCTACCCCTTTTGGATGAAAAACACCCGCATCCCCCTCGACATCATCTGGCTTGATTCAAACGGCAAAGTCGTCGATATCAAAACCGGCCAGCCCCAAGATCTTTCTCTGTTAACAAATTCCGCCCCCGCCCGCTACATCATTGAAACCAATCCCAATGCTACCAATCTCTCTGTCGGCGATACTATTAATCTTGTACGGGCGAGGCGTGACTCGCCCCTCTCTCAACCATGAATTTTTCCATCATCATTCCCAACCTAAACGGCGCTAATTTTTTACCCGCTTGCCTAAATTCGCTTTTAACTTCTATTTCCAAAGTTCCCAAATCAAAATTTGAAATCATTTTGGTCGACAATGCCAGTACCGACAACAGTCTGTCTTTAGCCAAACAAATCTACCCCCAAATCAAAATTATTCAAAATTCAAAGAATTTTGGATTTGCCCTCGCCGTCAACCAGGGCATTACACTTGCCAAGTATCCTTGGGTAGTTCCCTGCAACAACGATCTTCGTCTGGCTCCTGACTGGTTTAAATTAATGTCTGACCAAATCAAAACCAACAAAAATGCCAAAATCACTACTTTTTTCGGTACCGTCTTAAATAAAACAGGAGACAAAATCGAATCCACCGGCCTCGATTTCGATTACTCCGGTCGCTGTTATAACTTAAAAAACGGTCAGCAAACCTCCCTTGATTTAAAAAACAAAAAACCTCAAATTATCTGGGGCGCTAACGCCTCGCTTGTCGTCTACAAAAAAAACACCATTAACAAAATCGGTATGTTCGATCCTGATTTTTTTGCTTACGAAGAAGATGTTGATCTGGCCCTTCGTCTTCACCATTTAGGCTACCAAACCTTATGGGTTCCCAACGCCCTCTCTTACCATCTCGGCGGCGCCACTAGTTCGAAGATGGGCAACTTCAGAAACAGGATGGATACCAAAAACTGGATCTACATTATCATCAAAAACTATTCTCTAAAACAAATTTGGCAAAACCTTCCCGGCATTATTGAACAACGCTTAAGAAATCTCTCCGGTCTTTTAAAAAACACCACTTTTCTCCTTTGGCTCCCCACCATCATTTCTGTCTACGGTCAGGTTATAATCAAATTACCTTCCATGTTTATCAAAAGAATAAAAATTAATAATCTATGATCATTGGCATTGATATCTCATCTACTCAATACGGCACCGGCGTTTCCGACTACACCCTAAATCTGGTCAAAAATCTAATCAAAGTTGACCACCAAAACACTTATAAACTTTTTTTTGCCTCACTGCGCCAGCCTCTACCTCCTGCCATCAAAAAACTGGCCAGAAATAAACACGTCCGCCTTTATCGCTACCGTTTGCCTCTAAATCTTTTCGAGATTCTTTTCAACCGTCTCCGCCTACCCATCGAATTTTTTATCGACAAAGTTGACGTTTTTCACAGCTCCGACTGGACCCAACCTTCTGCCCTAAAAGCCAAAATCATTACCACCATCCACGACCTTACTCCTTTTATCAACCCCGCCTGGCAGCATCCTCGGATTATCTCCGTTCACCGTCGTAAGATGAAATTGGCAACCCGTTTTTGCTCCCATTTCATTTGCGTTTCTCAAAATAGCCGGCAAGACTTGCTTCGTCTCTTCCCCTCAATTGATCCGCACAAAACCTCTGTTATCTACGAAGCCGCCCCCAAAAAATATCGCTTATTTCATCAGCTTAGCTTACATCAAAAAAACAAAACCATAAAAGCTATCAAAGCCAAATACCACCTTAGCCAATTTCTTTTAGCCCAAGGTACCCGCGAACCCCGAAAAAATTTAAACCGTCTCATCAAAGCCTTTGTTGCCTTCAAAAAGTCTCATCCCAACTCCCGCCTCCAACTGGCCATCACCGGCAAATACGGCTGGGGGCAGGACATTTCAAAAAATCCCCACCCCGATATTAAAATTTTGGGCTTTGTTCCCGATGCCGATCTCTTGCCCTTGCACGCCGCCTCTTATGCTCTAATTTACCCCTCTCTTTACGAGGGTTTTGGTCTACCTATTCTAAAATCTCTCTCTCTGGGCATTCCCGTTATCACCAGTTCCACTTCGTCCTTACCCGAAGTGGCAGGCAACGCCGCCCTTTATGTTAATCCGACCTCTACCAAATCCATCAGTATTGCCATCCAAAAAATCGTTAGCTCCCCAAACACCTACAACAAACTATCCCAAGCGGCCATCCTTCAATCTCGCAAATTTTCCTGGACCAAAACCGCCCGCCAAACTCTCGCAATCTACCAAAAAATCAATAATACCTTTTTCGAAGCGATATTGAACCCGGTAACGGATTCACCGAGCAAGAAAAACGGTATTGTTGATTGTCACAATAAGTTAAAATAACCCATGATCATTGCTGTTGACGGCAACGAAGCCAACGTTCAAAATCGTCTCGGAGTGGGGGAATATGCTTTTCAGGTTATAACCCATCTTCACCAGCTTAACCACCATCACCACTTTATAATCTATCTCAAATCTTCACCCCTGCCCGATCTGCCCAAAGCCACTCAAAATTGGCGATATCAAGTTTTCGGCCCCAAAAAATTATGGACCAAAATTGCCCTACCCTTTCATCTGTTTAAAAGCTCCCCCAAACCCCATATTTTCTATACCCCCGGTCACTACACGCCACCTCTCTCTCCCTGCCCTCTTGTCCCTACCATCCATGACTTAGGTTATTTAAACTCACCCGAACAATTTACCAAAAAAGACTTTCACCAGCTTAAATACTGGACCGCCTCTTCCATCAAAAACGCCCGTCATCTTTTTACCGTTTCAAAATTTTCCCAAAAAGAAATCGAAAAAATCTACCATGTTCCATCCGCTAAAATTACCGTTGCTCCAAACGGAGTAGGGGATCCACCCTCAAAACTGCCCCCACCCTTGGTCAGGCCCCCTTATTTTCTTTCTGTTGGCACCTTAAAACCAAATAAAAACATTCCTTTTCTAATTACTGCCTTTGCCAAATTCAACTCCAAATACTCAAATTACAAATTAGTCATTGCCGGCCAGAAAGGTTGGCTTTATGATGAGATTTTTAATCAAGTCAAAAACTTAAACCTTCAAGATCGAGTAATTTTTACCGGCTTTGTCTCTGATGCCCAAAAATGGTCTCTCTATTGCTCGGCTACTGCTCTTCTTATCCCCAGTCTATACGAAGGTTTTGGCCGTCCGGCCATCGAAGCCATGAAAGCCAAATGTCCGGTTATCGGCAGTTCCATTCCGCCCCTAAAAGAAGTCATCGCCAAAGCCGGTCTCTTTATCGACCCCAAAAAAGTCGATACTCTGGTCTTGGCCATGGAAGAAATCACCAAACCCGCCATTGCCAAAAAATATTCCTCCCTCGGTCCCCCTCAAGCCAACAAATACACTTGGGCTAAATCTGCCATGACTATTTTAAACACCCTAAACCGGTTATAATCACCTTATGCGGGACAAAAACGGCCACCAAATCCCCTCAAACCAAATCCCCAACAAAGCTGTCAACCGAATGACAACCATCATTTCCGAGTTCTGGCTTCTGCTTTTGCGCCTTGTCGGTTTCATTCCCTTCCACAGCATTCGCAAAATCTTCTATATCCTTTCCGGCATCAACCTGCCCTGGTCTTCGACTATTCACTTAGGCGCCAATTTTTTCAAACCCTCTGGTATAAAAATCGGCTCCGACACCATCATCGGCGACCACGCCTTTTTAGACGGCCGCGGCCGCTTAACTATCGGCTCTCATGTTGATATCGCCAGTCAAGTCCTAATTTATACCAATCAACACAACATCCACTCAGCCGATTTTGGCAATCAATACGGCCCGGTTATTATCAAAGACTATGTTTTCATTGGCCCCCGCGCCATCATTCTTCCCGATGTTACCGTGGGTTTTGGCGCTGTTGTTGCCGCCGGTGCTGTTGTCACCAAAAACATTCCCGACAGCGAAATCTGGGCAGGTGTACCTGCCCAAAAAATAAGTACTCGAAAATTAGAAAACCCCCAATACCACCTCGGTCGCCCCATGCTTTTTCAATGATCAAAAAAATCACACTCGTCATCTTGGCTCTTATAAACATCCTCGCCTTAATTTATCTGATCACGCCAACCCCATCCCTTCCCGACTTACCCAATTCCATCAAATCAGACCTCCCCGGCGACACTGTTCAAATCAAAAACACTACTGCCTTTTTTACCAACATGACCAGAACCGAGGTCATCAATTTCTACAAAGCCAGTTTCTCCGGTCCTTTCCGTATTATTATTAATCATCCCCCCGAGAAAGCCCGTCAAATCTGGCAGGAAACCACCCAAAGTTACTATCTGGAAGAATTCATTCTCCCTTTCAAACAAAGTCTCTACATCAATGGATTTGAGTGGGAGAACGATGTTTTTACCAAACCGGAACAAAGAATAAAAAACAAAATCGAATATCTGGACAAAGAATACAAAGCCAAAGTCACCCTCCGCCTCTTTCCCGTCAAAATCTATAACCGAATTTTTATTTTTTTCCTTACCGAAGCTTTTTTTATCTTCTCTTTTCTCACTTACAAAAAATTCCTCTATCGTCGATGAGTATCTCTCCTGTTCTGTCCATCATTATCGTTTCCTACAATACCGCCAAATTAACTCTCGACTGTCTTCAATCCATCTTTGCCGACAAGGGCCTGTCTTTTGATCTGAAAAACCCCACAACAGATTCTACTATTCCTACCGAAATCATTGTCATCGACAACGCCTCTCAAGATAATTCCGTTTCAGCTTTAAAAAAACAAAAAAATATTAAACTAATCATCAACAAAAAAAACCTGGGTTTTGCCAAAGCCAATAACCAAAGCATTTTAGCCTCAACCGGCAACTTCGTCCTTCTCTTAAACTCCGACACCATTATTCTCCACTCCGCCATCAGTCAAAGCTTAAACTGGCTTGCTTCTCATCCCGAAGCTTCTGTTTGTACCGCTCAATTGCTAAATTCAGACAAAACTATCCAAGCCTCCGGCGGTTTTTTCCCTAACCTTCTAAATGTTTTCACCTGGTCAGTCGGTCTTGACGATCTGCCCCTGATAAACAAAATCATCCCTCCTCTTCATCCCCACACCCCCCACTTTTACACTCACGACAAATTTTATCTTACCGATCACCGGCAAGACTGGGTTACCGGCGCTTTTATGCTCATCAAAAAATCGACCCTCGACCGCTCCGGTCTTTTCGACAAAAACTATTTTATGTACGGCGAAGAAGTAGAACTAAGTTATCGCCTTTGCCAACAAAATCCTTACACTCAAACCTGGTATTTAATCGGTCCCCAAATTATTCACTTGGGTGGCGCCTCTGCCAAAAATAAACTCGATCCCATTTTAAATGAATATCACGGCATTCTTTCCTTTTTTAAAAAACACCGCCCCCATCTTCACCTCCTGATTGTTAAAATACTCCTAAAACTAAACGCCTCTCTCCGCGCTTTTTATTTTTTAGCAAGCGGTCAGACACAAGCCTTTAATATCTATCTAAAAGCATGTCAAAACATTTAAAACTTAATCTTCTGCCCTCCATTTTAGTCATTCTTATCTTCTTTATCCCTCTCTACCCCAAATTTCCCCTAGCTTCCGTCCAATCATCTCACGTCTTTATCCGTCTAGACGATATCGTCATTGCTTTGGCCATTTTTTCTTATCTCGTTTATCAGTTCAAAAACAAATTTCCCGTCTTCAAATTAAAAATCACCCCGCTCTTTATTGTCTACTTTCTGGCCATTACCTTAAGTACTCTTCACGCCATTCTTATTTTTCAAACCGAACCCACTCACATTTTATTACTCCATCTTTTCCGCCGTTTTCAATACACTTCGCTTTTTTTTATCAGTCTTTCTGCTCTCAAAATCGAAAAAAAACTTAACTTTGTTTATCTTTCATTCTACCTAAGCACCCTGGCGGTTTGTCTCTACGGCTACGGCCAAAAATACCTTCACTTTCCCGTTATCTCCACCATGAACTACGAATTTGCCAAAGGTCAACTTTTAGAAATGGGCAACTGGGTTCGCATTAACGCCACCTTTGCCGGCCACTACGATTTAGCCGCTTTCCTTTCCGCCGCTTTAATCATTATTGCCGGAGTCTCTATTATCAACAAAAATAAATTTATCAAACTCACCGGTCTTATTCTCTACCTTATCGCCTTCCATAATCTAACCCTAACTGCTAGTCGCATCTCTATTTTTGCCTTTTGGGGAGCTGTCATTTTCACTCTCATCTTCATAAAAAAATATCTTTGGATTATTCCAATTTCCGCTCTGGTTATTGCCAGTTTCTTCACCTCAAAAGATCTAAATCAACGCCTGATAGCCACTCTTTACACCGCTTTTCCCACCAAAGTTCCTACCTCCATTCCCACTCCCGTTCCCCCACCCCCTCCAAAAATCACACCTCTACCCACCAAAGTCATCGTAAAAATCACCCCCCCGCCCACACCTCTACCAACAGTCGTTCGTCATCAAATCGAAGAAGTCATTCCCCTCGATGCCGATGCCGGTGTTGCCCGTTCCGGCGAAATTAGATTCAACGCCGAATGGCCCCGGGCTATCACTGCCTACAAAAAAAACCCGATCTCCGGCACCGGCTTAGGTTCGATTACTCTGGCCACCGACAACGATTATCTTAGACTCCTTGGCGAAAGTGGTCTTATAGGCTTCATTTCCTTTTTTGCCATTATCTTTTATTTTTTTATCAAAACTATCCCCGCTATCAAAGCCAAAAATAAAACCAAAAGCCAACAGCTGAACATCATCTTCTTAGGTGTTTTTCTGGTTTATCTGGCCAACGCCGTCTTTATCGACGTCTTCGAAGCCTCTAAAACCGCCTACATGTTCTGGATTATGGCCGGTATTTATTACTATAATTTAAATTATAAAATTAAATCACAGACATAACTAAAAAACGAAACATTTTAATGATCACTCCTTATATTCCCCGACTTTCCCAATCCGGCGGTCAAAACAGTTCTTATTACTCCATCAAATATCTTTCAAAAAACAACGACATCACTCTTATTTGTTTCAGTCGTGACCACTTGGGACTAAAAGATATTAAAAAATTTTGTTCCAAAGTCATTATCGTCAAAAGAGGCAAAACTTGGGATATCAAAAAGGTCATCTCTTCCGTCTTTGGCCCTTACCCTTTTTTAGTTACCAACTACATCTCCAAAGATTTTAAAAACGCCATCAAGAAAGAACTCGACCGTCAGCAATTTGATCTAATTCACTGCGACTGTTTCTACCCCATGCCCAACATCCCCAAAACCAAAATCCCCATCGTTTTGGTCGATTTAACCATCGAATATCAAGTTTACAAACATTTTGTCGAAAGTTTAACCGGTATCAAAGTACTTCTAAAGCCATTTCTTTACGTCGATGTTTTCAAACTCAAACTTTGGGAAACTCATTACTGGAAAACCACTCACACCGTCACCGCCTTCGGCCACGACGATCAAATCATCATTCAAAAAGCCACCGGCCGCCAAAACATTAAAGTTTTCCAAAATGGCGTTGATAAAAAATTTTTTGCCTCAAAACCAAAAACCGCCAAAAGTCCTTTTCCCTCCATTCTCTTTGGCGTCAGCAACATGAAATGGATCCAAAACCGGGAATCTGTCGATATGATTCTCAAGATCTATCCTAAAATCAAAAAACAAATACCCAAATGCAAACTCTATATCATCGGTCGCAACACCCCCGCCTTTTACGGACATTTGGCCAGTAAAGATATCATCATTTCCGAAGCCGATACCGACGGTCAACCCAAAGATCCCCAATACTATTACAACCATTGTTGGATTTTACTGGCTCCCATGGGCAGCGGCGGCGGTACCCGTAATAAATTTCTAGAGGCCATGGCCTGTCGCTTGCCCATTATTACCACTCCCGAAGGCATGGGCGGTATCAAAATAGAAAACTTCAAACACGCCATTGTTTGTCCTTATCAGAAAACCGCCCAACACAGTATTGATTTGCTAAAAAATAAACAAAAAAGAACCGCTATTGGCCTGGCCGCCAACACTCTAATTAAAAACCATTATTCATATGAAAAAAGTGTTGAGGGCTTAAACCAAATTTATGAACAAATCTGTCGGGTCAGCTAAACTTTCCCTCGTCATTTTAAACTACAATTCCGGTCGCTATCTTAGCGACTGCCTTCAAAGCATCTACCGTTCTCACCTTAAAGACAACATTGACATAGTAGTAGTCGACAACGCTTCTTCTGACTCCAGTATCATCCTGGCTAAAAAAGTAAAAGCCAATAATTCCCAGATACTTAATACTAAATACTTAATACTAAATACTAATCTCGGCTTTTCTGTCGGCAACAATAGAGGACTAAAGGTTATCAGTCCTAATAGCCCTTATGTTCTTTTCCTCAATCCCGACACCATTGTCAGCAAAAACACTCTTCAAAAAACTATTGACTTTCTCGATAAAAACCTCAAGGCTTCTGCCATGACCTGCAAAATAATTTTAAAAAAAACCGGTCAACTTCAACCCGAATGCCATCGTGGTTTTCCCACTCCCTGGCGGGCCTTTTGCTATTTTTCCGGACTAACCCGCCTTTTCCCCAAGTCAAAAATCTTTGCCGGCTACTTTTTGGGTCATCTTGACAAAAGTAAAACTCACCAAATCGAAGCCTGTGTCGGCGCCTTTCTCGCCATCCGCCGGTCAATCGGCCAAACCGTCGGTTGGTGGAACGAAAAATACTTTTTCTACGGCGAAGACCTGGATCTCTGCTGGCAACTGCGCCAAAAAAATTACCAACTTTTTTACTATCCCCACACCTCTATCGTCCACCTTCAGGGCATTTCTTCCGGCCTAAAATCCCAAACCAAAAAATTATCTCCCGTCAGCCGCCAAACCAAAATCAAAGTCGCCAAAGCCTCCACGCAAGCTATGCGCATTTTTTATCAAAACAATCTTCTGCCCCAATACCCCCGCCTTACCCAAAAACTGGTTCTCACCGGCATTAATTTACTCGAAAAACTCCGTGTTTTCCAAGCCAAATATTTATAAAACAAGTTTTTTTATTCTTTTGATTTTTGCCAATCACTGGATTTGGACCATCCAAAAAACTGACTTTCTTATCTTCTGCCTCCTAATTCTTTCCACCCTCTTTCTTTTTTTATCTGTCTCAAAACCAAAGTATAAAAAAATCACCCTCCTTCTTTTTTTTCTTCTTTTCATCTTTCAATACCAAAGCACTCAAAAAACCAACTACCTCCGGCTTTCTCCCCTAGAATTAGATTCCCAACAACGATTCTTAAATTACTATCCCTCCACCAAAATCCCCCTTGCCTGGTGGCTTGAAGGTAGGCTTGAACCAAGAATTTTTTATCTTCTCAAGCAAAATCTTTTCTCTGCCCTCGATCAAAACATCTACTTTTTTGCCTATCACCCCAGAGAAGATAATAGTCTTGATATTTATCCCAAATTTTCATTTTTACTTTTTCCCTTCTTCCTTCTTGGTCTTTTCCGTCTAATTAAAAACCAAAGTCGCTTTATCATTTATCTCTCTGGTCTTTTCCCTCTTATCTTGTTAACCATTATCGGTCATCAAAACCCTCTCGGTTCATTTTCTCTCCTTCCCCTTATCATTATTTCTTTATATCAAGGCATAATACCATAAAAAAAATTTTCACCCCGCTGCTAATTATCCTTTTCTTTTCTCCTCTTTATTTTCTCAAACTTTCTCATGTTCCTCCGGCATTTTATGTCGACGAGTCAACCGTCGCCTACAACGCCTATTCTATTCTTAAAACCGGCAAAGACGAATACAGTCAAACACTACCTATCGCCTTCAAGCTTTTAGGTTCTTACACCCCGCCGCTCTTTGTTTACCTTTTAGTTCCATTCATAAAGATATTTGGCTTGACAGTTTTTGTCACCAGATTACCCAATGCCATCCTTGGATTGCTAACCGGATCTACGGTTTACTTTTTAGCCAAACGCCTAAAAATCAACCCGATCATCAGTTTAATTCTTTTTCTCATCTCTCCCTGGAATATTTTTTTTGCCCGTGTCGGCTACGAAATCTACCTCGGTTTTTCTCTCTTCTGCCTAAGTGCTCTTCTCTTCTTCTCCTCTCTAAAAAATCAAAAACTAATCATTCCCGCTTATTTTGTCTTATCTCTTTCAAGCTACGCTTCTCATCCCCAAAGAATTTTAGCCCCCCTCTTTCTTGTTCTCTTCCTTGCCGCTTTTAGACAAAACTTAAATAAAAAGCATTTTTTTGGTATTTTTCTCTCCTTTCTCCCCCAGATACCCCATCTCTATCTCCTCACCACCCCTGCCTTCTGGACAAAAGCGAACCTCTTTTCTTCTTTCAGTTTCTTTAACTTCTTTTCTCAAATTTCTACCTATCTATCACCAAAGTCTTTATTTTTTCTGCCCGATCCCGATCCTCAAAGGTCAATTCCCTTTATGTCTGTTTTCTACTCTTGGATGCTGATCCCATATTTTACCGGCATTTATTTCTTTTGGCTCAAAATTAAAAAGGCTAAAAACAAATTCCTTCTTATTCTAATCGTCTCCTCCCTCCTTCCTGCCTCACTTGCTAACGACCCGTTTTCCACCCAAAGAAATATCCAACTGCTTCTCCCTCTAATCCTACTTATCAGTCTGGGCGCTCAACATCTACTCAAAAAAATACCCCCAATAACCATCATCCCTGTCATTCTCCTCTCTCTTTTAGCTTTTTGGCGGTCATATTTTATTCTTTTCCCGGCCGATAGAACCGCTACTTGGGGTTATGGCCACCAACAATTAGTCCAAATTCTTGGCCAATACAAAGACATCCCCGTTATTATTGATAGTCAAAAACCCGGTTACAGTCTATTTGCCTTTTATCAAAAATTCCCTCCCGATAAATTTCAAAAACAAAACCCCCAAAACCAAAATTATTATCAAGACGTCTCCTTTAATCAAAACCGAAATCTTGATAATATTCATTTTCGTCCTATCTTTTGGAAAGAAGACATTTATCAATCACAAATTTTAGTTGCTGATCTTCTGGCTATTTCTCCCGATCAGGTCAAGGAACACTGTCTTGAGCCGCTCTTCATCATAAATGATCCCCAAAACCGACTTATTTTTCAGGGCTACAAAACCAATCCCACCAAAAAACTTGAACAAAACAAGATAAAATAAGCCATGGACCATAAACCCCACATATTAATCGATGCCCGTCTCTACGGCCCCGTTCACACCGGCATTGGCCGTTATACCAAAAATCTGCTTTTAGCTCTCAAAAAACTACCCGATTTTCCCAATTTTCGCTTCACTCTCCTTGTTTATCAAGACTTACTCCCCCAGATAAAAAAAGATCTGGGCACCAATTTTTTATACTTAGCCACCAATATTTCCCACTACTCTTTGTCAGAACAGTTAAAACTTCCCTCTCTCTTGAATCAAACCAAAGCCGACCTGGTTCACTTCACTCACTTCAACAAACCTCTCTTTTATTTTCATCCCTCGATTATCACTATTCACGACCTGATAAAACATTTCTATAAAGGGCAGGGGACTACCACCAAAAAATCATATTTTTATTGGCCCAAATATCTAGCCTATCGCCTTCTCACTGCTATTAATATAAATTCTGCCAAACACATTATTGTCCCCAGTTTCTTTTGGAAAAAATATCTTTCTTCCCGCACCTCTGTTCCCATCACTGTCACCCACGAAGCCGTCGACCCCAACGTTACCAGTTACCTGCCTGCCGGCAGGCATGGCCAGTTACCAGTTACCAGCCTGCCGGCAGGCATGGCCGGTTACATACTCTACACCGGCAACCTCTACCCTCACAAAAACATCCAGATTATCTTAAAAGCCCTCCAAAAACTGCCTAATCTAAAATTAAAAATAATTGCCAAAGAAAACATATTTCAACAAAGACTAAAAGAAAACGTCAACAAGATGAGCCTCCAAGATCAGGTCGAATTTTTGGGCTTCTTGCCTGACTCCCAATTTAAAAAAATTTACCAAAACGCTTTGGCCTTGGTTCACCCTTCGTTTATGGAGGGTTTTTCTCTAACCGGCTTAGAAGCCATGGCCCTCAATTGTCCTGTTATCAGCAGCAATGCTTCTTGTCTTCCCGAAATCTACGGTCAATCAGTTCTCTATTTTGACCCTCACTCTCCCCGACAACTAATTTCTCAAATCAAAAAGCTCCAACATTCCCAAACCCTCCGTACCAAATTGATCAAACTCGGCCACAGTCAAGTCGCCAAATATTCCTGGGCCGACACCGCCCAAAAAACCCTCGCTGTCTACTCCCAAACTTTAAAACAAAAACAATAAGACCTTTTTTGTAGCGAAATTGAACCTGACAGTAGACCGAAGGCCCTTCTTTAAAGGGTTCACCCGAGCAAGAAAAATGGTCTTATTGTTTTATTTAATCAATGCAAACTAATAAACCTAAGGTAGCACTTTTTTACGACTGGCTAAACCAATGGGGCGGCGCCGAAAAAGTTTTACTGGATA
>CAZRAZ010000023.1:0-4354 GCA_964598275.1 uncultured Gammaproteobacteria bacterium
CATTTGAGGGATTGGATATTTAGCCGACAGCATTATTGGGGAGAACCGATACCGATGATTTATTGCGAAAAATGCGCCCGCCACGGCGGGCAGGGCTGGGTGCCGGTGCCGGAGGAAGATTTGCCGGTGAGGTTGCCGGAGGTTAAAGCTTATGAGCCTACTAATAGCGGTAAAAGTCCGCTGGCAGAAATTGAGGGGTTTGTGAAGTGTAAATGTCCTGTTTGTGGAGGGGAGGCAGAGAGGGAAACGGATACAATGCCTAACTGGGCAGGGTCGGATTGGTACTTTTTGAGATATATTGATCCTCATAATGATGTAATTTTAGCGGATATGGAGAAAATGAAAGAGTGGCTGCCGGTGGATGTTTATGTGGGCGGAGATGAGCATAATACGCTTCATTTGTTGTACTCCAGGTTTATTGTTAATTTTTTGTATGATATTGGAGTGTGCCCGGTGGCTGAACCTTATTACAAAAGATTGTCGCACGGAGTGATATTAGGTGATGATAACCAGAGGATGAGTAAGACTAAAGGGAACGTGATTTTGCCTGAAGTGGTGGCAGAAAAGTACGGAGTGGATGTGATGAGGATGTATTTGATGTTTATGGGGCCCTTTGAGGGAACGATGGCTTGGAATGAAAAAACGTTGATGGGAGTAAAACGCTTTTTGGATAAGTGGGAGAAATATATCAGAATGTCTATAAAGCAGATGAATAGTAAGACTGCTAGCAAAGATGAGGTTAAAGTGATAGTAAATAAGACTATCAAAGGAGTAGAAAAAGATATCAAAAGTTTTGGCTTTAATACAGCCATTGCTAAGCAGATGGAAATGCTAAATGATTTGCGAGTCGGAGGTGAGGAGTACAGAGCGGGAAGAGAGGAAATTGAGGCGATGATTAAATTACTGGCGCCGTTTGCGCCGTATGTGGCAGAAGAAATGTGGGCCTCCTACACTAAGGCTTCGGAAGGCCAAGGTCCTGTTTCGGTTCATGTGAGCGGTTGGCCGGAGACGGAAGAAAAGTATTTGACAGAAGAAACGATGATGATTCCGGTAGCGGTGAATGGTAAGGTGAGGGGACAATTGGATGTTGATATTGGTGAATTGGGAATGAAGGAGAAACTGTTGGCAAAGGCAAGGGCGTTGCCAACAATGGAAAAATGGCTGGCGGGAAAGGAAGTTGTCAGAGAAATATATGTGCAGGGAAGGATGATTAATTTGGTCCTTCGCACAAATGAGATAAATTTATTTAGCGGTTAGACCTTGGTGAATGTATTGTTTGATGAGTGACTGATAGGGGATATTAAGGTAATTAGCCTTTTCTTTGAGCTTGTAGAGGAGGTATTTGGGTAGACGGATAGAAATGGGTTGAGAGCTGGGTTTGAGATTGGGGAAATTAACCTGTTTAAAATCTGAAGGCTCGAGATAATCAGACAGATCAACTTGGCTCCAAAATTGGCGTTCTTGATCTTCGTTTTTGAATTGGGGAATTTTAAGCGCTTTTTTCATTGTACTAGTCACGGACTTATTCGACATTAGCTAGGGTGATAACCAAAGCGATTATAAAAACTTTGGTCCATCAAATCTGTCAGTTTATTTTTTCGGATGTTTTCTACAAAATCTTTTACTGAGCTTTGATAAATAATCATGCTTATAGTTCTGTATATTTTTTATGATTTCCCTTAGCCTTTTCTACTTCATATTTTTCTTCATTTTTATCCATTTTCTTACTGAGAGCTTTAGCTATGTCAACCCCTAAGTCGTGACTCATTAGCAGGACCCAATATAGAACATCGGCCAACTCTTCGCTTATGTGTTCTTTATGAATTTTTACATACTTCTCTAACTCTGCGCCATTTTTCCACTGGAAATGCTCTAGAACTTCTGCTGATTCTAAAGACAAAGAGAGGGCTATATCTTTGGCGTTATGAAACTGTTTCCAATTGCGAGCATCTCTAAAATCAATGATTCTTTTGGTAAGTTTTTTTATGTCTGACATACTAAGCAATTATACAACCGAGCGGCATATTAATCTATCAGGATGTACCCGTCCTATACATATTGGACTTTTTCAGGTAATCGATAACGGTTTTTATGGGGACTTGGTTATTTAAAGATTGATGAATTCTTTTCGTGTTGTAAAACAATAAATAATCGATTAACAGATTGTTAAATTGGTCAAATCGGTTTCTTCCAAAAAAACGGTATTAGGGTCGACCGCGTCTTCCTATAATGTCCGATTGAATCTTTCGACACAGCCGTTTTGTTTGTCTGCTTGTTTCATAAAGGTACGAGATAACCTCGTAACCCTTTGAAAACAAACTGAAAACTAGAACCTAATTCATAAGCTATCGGACTTCAAAAAGTCTAATATGTATCTAAACTTATACAGTACAAAGATGACCGAGAGGGTTTGTTTTTGATTGATGTTTTTAGCAGGTTGATATAAGCAAAGAGTGAGTTTGATTGCCAGAGGGAGTTGATTTGTTTTAAAGATAGGAAAGATAGCGGTTTTTTGCTAAAATGGGCAATGGTAAAAATTGAAGAGAGAAAACTGGGAAATGGCATAAGTGTACTATTGGCACCAATGAAGGGTTTTTCGGGAGTAACGATAAATGTAATGGTAAAAATAGGATCAAAGTATGAAAAAAAAGGTGAATACGGTATCAGCCATTTTTTGGAGCATATGGCTTTTAAGGGAACGGAAAAACGACCGAGGCCGGGAGATGTGGCAGGAGAGATTGAAGCTAAGGGGGCGATGCACAATGCGTCGACTGATTGTGAGGCAACATCCTACTACATTACAACAATTAAAAAGAACATTGGTTGGGCGGTGGAGCTGTTGTCGGATATTTTATTAAATTCCAGCTTTGATGAAGAGGAGATTTTTAAGGAAAGAGGGGTGATTGCCGAAGAGATTTCTATGTATGATGATAACCCGATGATGGGGTTAGCAGATGATATGGCGCAGTTTATGTTTGGCAAGTCTAAAATAGGCAGATTTGATATTGTGGGAGAGACTGTCGACGTGATGAGTATAAACAGACAGAAACTGATGAATTATCGGAGAAAATATTTTGAGAGCAGAAGGATGGTGGTGGTACTGGCGGGAAATGTAGATGAAAAGGCTTTTGGAGAAGTGGAGAAGTATTTTGGAGGGATAGAAACAGATAAAAGTGAAGATTTGCCGAGGGTGGAGATGGAAATTGGGGAAGAAAGACAAAAGTTTAAGAATAAACAGATAAGCCAGAGCCATTTTTGTGTGGCGGTGCCGGGTTTAGCCTGGAAAGACAAGAGGATGTATGTGCAGGATTTAGTGGAGATAGTGTTGGTGGGGAATAGTTCGTCGAGGTTGTTTAGAAAGATTAGGGAGGATAGGGGTTGGGCTTATTATGTGTCTAGCGCGGGACAGATGTATGAAGAGGCAGGTTTGGTGGCGGCGCAGTTGGGGGTAAAGGCCGACAAGGTTGATGAGGCAAGAGAGTTGGTGATTGCGGAAATGTTGAATTTAGGTAAAAGTTTGAAGGTAGAGGAGTTGGATTTGGCTAGGGAGTATGTGTTGGGCAAGTTGAATTTGGCAATGGACAGAACAAGTTTTTGGGCTAATTTTATAGGTAGGAAAATGCTTTTGGAGGCTAAAATTGCCGATATGAAAGAGGAAGTGAGAATGTATCGGGAGGTGAGTTTAGAAAAGGCCAGAGAACTGGCAAAAGAGTTGTTTCGTGCCGACTGTATCAAAGAGATCGTGGTAAAAAGTGGTTGATTATTGGCAGAGAAAAAGGCAAGTGCCAGCTTTGGTGTGGATTTAGAATATGCCCATTTTATAGCTAAAAATAAGAAAAGGTTTGGAATGGCGAGTTTCGGAAGAAGAAAAGAATCAAAATCGTTATAGGGTAAGAAAGGTTTTGGTCGGTGACAGGGTTTTGTTTTAGGGGAGAAGAAAAGTGGGAGGAAATTGGGTGTCGGAAATATATGCGGAGATTATTTGATAAAAAGAGATTATTTGTGTTTAATTGATGGAGTATTTTGGAAGTGGTTTTGCGGAGAATGAAATTTGGTGAATTAGAAGAAAAAATTGCTATGAAAGTGCGGTAATCAAAACTGTGGGTGCGGAAATTGATATTTTTTTGCTTTGGAAAGTGCGGGGAACGTATAGTCCGAAGGTTGTCACACCGTCCGGGGAGTCCCTTCGGCCTGCCTGCCGGCAGGCAGGGCCACCCCGGAGGAGTGACACTTTGTATCCCCACCGGGAATCGAATCCCGACTAAGGTCGGGATCTCACTTCGTTCAACCTAGATTTGCTGTATCCCCACCGGGAATCGAATCCCGACTAAGGTCGGGATCTCACTTCGTTCAA
>CAZRAZ010000023.1:4454-12382 GCA_964598275.1 uncultured Gammaproteobacteria bacterium
TGTATCCCCACCGGGAATCGAATCCCGACTAAGGTCGGGATCTCACTTCGTTCAACCTAGATTTGCTGTATCCCCACCGGGAATCGAACCTGGATTTGCAACTTAGGAGGTTGCCGTTCTATCCATTGAACTATGGGGACAGAGAGTAGAGCTTAGGTCGGGGATACAGGATTCGAACCTGCAACCTCGGCAACCCGAATGCCGCGCGCTAGCCAGTTGCGCCAATCCCCGATAATCCCGAATGCCGCCCCGCCGCTGCGGGGCCAGTTTCTGTGTAGTTTGATTTTATTACAAATGGTGATAAATCACCACAAGGGCGGTTTTTAGGTATATTTTATATTATAGTTTATTTATGTAAAAAGTGCCGTTTTGATAGTCAGAGTTTCATATTGATAGTGAATGATGAGCAAGAACAGTTGACGGGATTGGATAATTAGCAATAAAACTATTTTGTTGCTAAACCAGGTGAGCAGAGAAAAAGTTTGGTGTTTGGAGGAAAAGGTAGTTTGGGCAGTTTTTTGATGGTTAAAAGACAGTCTAAGAGATTGTGAGGAGGATTTTTGTTATAGGATAAGCCATAGGTCGTGTTTTTTGTTATAATTAGATATATGGTAGAAAAACGGGTAGGTGAAAACAAGGTGGACAATGGAGGAAAGAAAGAGTTGACAGATCAGCAAAGAGTGATGATGCAGAAAGCGATGGCAAGAGGAAAAGAAATTGTTGAGTTTTTTAACCTTGGGGTTAATTTACGGCTTGGCGTTTGGCAGTGAATTTATTGAGAAAGGATAGAGTGTTAAGTACAGATGCCCAATGGGCAAAAAGAAATGAAAGAAAAAGGGGGTTGTGGCAGTGGGCAGGTGATTATTACAGAGGGAGGAGTGGGGATGCAGAAGCGGCGAGGGCATTTTTGGATGAAGGTATGGAGAGAGGGAAAAGAGAAATTTACTCTAATTTGAATGAGCGTGAAGGTGAAGTAATGAGACAACAATTTCAGACAATAGACGGGGTAGCACATCTATTATCGAGCGCTTATACACATGAAGTGGAGGATAGTTTGGGTACTCCTTTGGGAAAAGTGAGCCAAGGGGTATTAGAAGTGATGGGTAGGGTATTGACGAGGGCGATGAGATAAAAAACGTCAAGTATTTGACTTGAGGAAAATATCTGTCTATTATTGTTTTAATGACAAATTTAGACAGAAACACTAGAACCTTGATTGTGTGTTTTACTTTGGCTTTGATGGGATTGATTCCGTTGAGGTTTGTGGAAGTGGGGCAATCCCCAGCCGTTGCGGGGCAGGCGATGTTGACGGAGAGACCGGTGGTATTGGGAGAAACGATGGAGGTAGCGGTGGAAGCCGTTGAGACAAGAAGTCCGGCCATATTGGAAGCGCCATATGATGAGATTGATGGGGCGATGCCGTTGGGTGAGGAGGATTGTTTGGATGCAGATGAGGCAGGAAGGATGATTGATGAATTGACCGGAGATTTGGTGTCGGGGAATTATGATGAGATTAAGATTAGCGAGATTCTTTTAGAAGCAGAAAAAGTGGAAGCAAGAATTTGTCGGTAAAAAATTTACCTATCTAATAGTGATGGCGTAAAGATTGTCCGGGGTGGGAGAATAAGCTGAAGTGAAAGTAACGATACGATTACCGTCCGGCCAGGGAAAGACAATGTTTTGATCAAAGTTGTTGGCAAAAAGAGTTTTGCTGTTGGTGGTATCGTATTCAACGGTTTTGATTTGCTGATTTTGGACGTAGATGATGTTGTCGGAATTGGGCAGCCAAAAAGGGGCGGCGATATCCTGGACTGAACCAATGAAAAAATTAGTATCGTCTTTTTGGTCGTAAACATAGTAGTTTTTGGCTTTGATTCGGCGGTTTTGATTTGAAGAGTTTTGGGCCGGAGGCGGGGTGATGTATTGATCTTGAAGGTCGATATCGGATTGGGCCAGGTAGAGAACTTTGGTATCGGAAGAGGAGAAAGAGATAGTAGAAGCCGAGGTGGTGGAGATAACCTGTTTGATTTCGTTGGGAAGATCTTTGATAAGGTTTTTGATGATAAGGGAAATTTGCTGTTGCCAATCGTCTTTGATTAAAGATAAGCGGGGAGTAACGTCGAGTAAGTTGTTTTTGTTGAGACTGTCAAGCTTGATTTGATAGGTGCTGTTGGGTCCAATGGCCAGAATCGATTGGGAATCGGGAGAGAATTCGAAGCTAAAATCGGCCCAATTGATATTGGGAAAGTTGGGATAAATTTGTTGAGGCACATTTTTGCTTATGGGTAGGGGGCGATTGGTAAGATCGAGTTGGTAGAGACCGTTGTTGATTTCGGCCGAGGCGGAGGCGACAGCATAGACGATTTTGCTGTTGTTAGGGCTTAAAACAGGGTTGATGGCTCCGGTTAGGGTGATGGGAGTAAGGTCGGGAGCGGCGCGAAAAAGGGTGGCGTTGGTTTGATAGACAATTTCTTTTTTGATATCGGCGGTCTTTTCCCAGGGGAGGTAGCCATCTTTGACAATTTTGATTTGGTATTGGCCGGGAGGAAGATTGAGAGTGTCGTCGGTGGCGGTAACCAGACGGTCGTTGATATAAACGGAGGCGGATTTAGGAATCGAGGTGGCGGAAAGAAGGCCGGTGGCTTTGATAAAAGAGCCCTGATTAAAGCTAAGTTTGTAGCCTCTGGCCAGAAAGGAAGTGAGATAAGTGACAAGGGCGATGAGAAGGGCGGTGCCGACAAGGAAAAAGAGATTTTTTTTGTTTGAGAGAGGAGACATGACAGTATTATAACTGTTTAATTTCTAATTTTTAAACAATTTCTAATTTTAAAAAATAAGAAAGTAGGAGCAATGAGGGTGGAAAGGACTTGATAGAATGGTAGTATGAGGTTTTTTAGAAAGTTGGGGATTGATCTCGGGACGGCTAATACGGTGATCTGGGCGGAAAATGAAGGGATAGTGCTAAATGAGCCGACAATTGTGGCGGTGGGAATTGAGGACAGAAAGGTGTTGGCGGTGGGCAACGAGGCTCGCGGGATGTTGGGCAAGACGCCGGAATACATAGAGGTAATTTCCCCGCTAAAGGATGGGGTGATTTCTGATTATGAGGTGACAGAAGCAATGTTGAAGTATTTTTTGCGTAAAGTGATGGGTAGAAATTGGTTTTTTGGGCCGGAGGTGATGGTCTCTGTGCCGGCAGGGGTGACGCAGGTGGAACAGCGGGCGGTGATGGATGCGGTGGTGGCGGCAGGAGCAAAAAAGGCCTATTTGATTGATGAACCGTTGGCGGCGGCAATCGGGGCTAAGATTCCGGTGTCGGAAAGCTTTGGCAATATGATAGTTGATGTGGGCGGTGGGGCATCGGAGGCGGCGGTGATTGCTTTGGGAGGGGTGGTAACACATAAGACGGTTAGGATAGGGGGAAATCGTCTGGATGAGGCTATTGTCGATTATTTGAGGCGGAAATATAATTTAGTGGTGGGAGAACAAACGGCAGAGAACATAAAAATAAAGATTGGCAGCGCAATTAAACTCAAGAGGCCGGAGAAAATGGAGATTAATGGTAGAGACTCGGTTTATGGTTTGCCAAAAAATAAGATAGTTGACTCGGATGAGGTGTATGAGGCGATCAGGCCATTTTTGGATTTGATACTGGAGGCAATTCGGGGAACTTTGGAGATAACACCACCGGAGTTGGTGGCGGATATCATTGACAGAGGGATAGTGTTGTCGGGGGGAACCAGCCAGTTAAGGAATTTTAATAAACTGGTAACCAGAGAAATTGGAGTAGCGGCCCATGTGGTGGCAGAGCCACAGTTGTGTGTGATTAAGGGAACGGGGATGGCGATGGAGAACCTAGAGACTTATAAGAGAGCGATACGGTAGTTTTCTTTCTATAAAAAACTACCGTATAATTTTTAATTTCTAATTTTTAATTTTTAATCAATCTTTTAATGTTTTAATGTTAAAATGGGGGAAAAGTCAGGGTAACAAAATTGTTCAATAAGGAGATTTTTGGAGTTTTTTGAGAGATTGGATTCCTTTTGTATAGTTTATTATTTGGATAGTTGATATGTTTATTGTCTTTATCCTATATTTTCTTACTAGAAATAGATAAAAGTGAATGGAAGGAGATGAGGAGAGACGGTGATTTTGACAAATAATGTCCGATAATGTGTTTAATTTGTTCGGAAGAGAGGAAAAATGGTAAAATGGACTTAGGAAAATGAAAAAATTGAGGACAAGAAAGATTGATAGTGGCGGAAATGACCAGCAAATGTTTGATATTCCACTTTTTGGCGGAGATAAGGCTCAAGTGCTAAACCGGATATCAAATCGACTGAAGTCGATTCCATCCGGTCAAGGGAAACCTTTTTGGATAGCAACGGTCAATCCGGAGTTTGTGATGAAGGCGGTGGAGGATGATAATTTTAAAGAAATTTTGCAAAAAAAGACCAGTTTGAACGTGGTGGACGGCATAGGACTGGTGTGGGCCAAACAGGTGACAGCAAAATTTAGGGATTGTCGGAGTAGTTTTTGGGGGAGGGTGTGTTTGGGAGTAAAAGTGGGGATGGAAGTGCTGCAGGGAAAATACAAAAATCAGGTGGCGGCCGGAAGTAGTTTGATAGATGACCTTTGTGGTTTGGCAAAAAAAGAAGACTATAGGGTGTTTTTTTTAGGTGGTTGGGGGGATAGGGCGAAAAGGACGGCCGGATTTTTTGAAAAAAAGTATAAGGGACTACAGACAGCGTGGTCTTCGGGAGAGCCAGGAGTGAAAAATGCCCGAGTATTGGCAAAAATTAATAAACTTAAGCCCGATTTTTTGTTTGTGGCTTATGGGATGAAGAAACAGGAGGAATGGATAGAAAGAAACCTTTCTAAGTTGAACGTGGGAGCGGTGATGGGAGTGGGCAGGAGCTTTGATTATTATAGCGGGGAGTTAAAAAGAGCGCCAAAGATATGGTGTGATATGGGATTGGAGTGGCTGTATTCCTTGATAAAAGAACCGAAGCGGTGGAGAAGACAGTTGGCCTTGCTAAGGTTTGTGTGGAGGGTGGTGAAAGAAGGAATTGTTTAAAATCCACTTACCATTTTTTTCGCTCTGGTGAGTCTGTTGCCAGGCTCAATTTCGCTCAAAAAACATAAGTGGATTTTATAAAATTTTAGTGTGGTGAATTAAAATTGACCGAGGAGTTTGATTTCGAGTTCCAGATTAAGACCGTATTTTTGTTTGACTTTTTGGCGGATAAACTCGACTAATTTAAGATAATCTTTGGCGGTGCCATGACCGGCGTTGACGATAAAATTGGCATGGAGAGGGGAGATTTGAAGGCCGCCTTGGCGATGGCCTTTGAGACCGAGTTGGTCGATAAGTAGTCCCGCAGGCGATTGGCCTGTGGGATTTTTGAAAGTACAGCCGGCGGAGGGGAAGGGCTGGGTTAACTTTTTGGTAGCTTTGATTTCTTCGGCTTTGATTTTGGCTTGTTGACCATTACCCTTTTTGAGATTAAGGGTGACGGAGAGGATAATAAGATGAGAATTGGCTTGAAAAGGAGATAAGTCGTAGGACCAGTCGAAATCAGCGCATTTTAGGGTTTCAAGTTTCCCGGTTTGATAGTTAAAAACTTGGATGCTGTCGATAAATTGAGAAAAATTACTTTTGTTAAAACCATGGATGTTACTGTGAATGGCGCCACCAATAGTGGCGGGAATATAGGCAAAAACTTCAAGACTGATCAGATTTTTTTCTAAAGTAAAGTTGATGGCGTGAGGGAGGGAGGTGCCGGAAGAGAGGGTGACTTGATTGCCGTCGATAGTGATATGATCGCCGGAATTTTGGATGACAATACCCCGGATGCCGGCATCAGAAATGAGAACGTTGGAGCCGTGACCGAGAATGGTGGGCAAAGCAATCTTTTGTTGATGTAGAAGTTTGACTATTGATATAAATTGATCAGGGTTTTGAGAGCCGATAAAGAGGTCGGCGGGGCCGCCGATTTTTAGAGTAGTGTAGGGAGCAAGGGGGTGGTGGAGGTGAAGGGTGAGATTGGGGATGTTATCTTGAAGTAGTTTTGTCAAAGGGGAATAATCCATGGTTTATTTTAACAGTTTTTGGAGAGGTCACACCGTCCGGGGAGCCCCTTCTGCCTGCCGGCAGGCAGGGCCACCCCGGAGGAGTGACTTAAGCCCACCCCGGAGGAGTGACTTAAGCCCACCCTGGAGGAGAAACCTAAATTCAAATTTCGAAGCTATATTATACCTTATAATGGTATGGTGTTTGAGATAGTAAAAATATATGGGATGACGGTGTGGAAAAGTGGAGAAAAATAGATATATCTTATAATATCTTGGGACTGTAGGTGCGATCACGTCAAACGTGATGCGATAGAATAAAGCATGATATTAGGAATAGATCCGGGTTTGGCGAACGTTGGTTGGGCGGTGATTGAGAGGTGTGAGGGAGAAAGGGAGGCGAAATTGGTGGACTGTGGTTGCTTTGAGACTAAGGTTGGTGTGGGTATGGCTGAAAGGTTGTGTTTTATTGATGAAAAAATGGAGGAATTGATTGATAAATTTAAAATCAAGGAAATGGCGTTGGAAAGTTTGTTTTTTGCCAGAAACGTCAAAAGTGCCATGAAAGTATCAGAGGCGATTGGAGTGATTAAGGTGGCGGGGGCCAGACGGGGATTGTCGGTGTTTGACTATACGCCGCTACAGATTAAGATGGCTTTGGTGGGTTATGGTCAGGCAGAAAAAGAACAGGTGGCGGTGATGGTAAAACATTTTTTGGGATTGGAAGAAAATATAAAGCCGGAGCATGCTTCGGATGCGGCGGCGGCGGCCTTGACACACCTGTTTACCAACCAGAATTTAGTAATTGACTAAATTAGTTAAAGTAGCTAAAATTGTTTATGATTACTTCAGTAACAGCAACTTATGCTAAAAATAACTTTGGGGAGTTAATTGATCGGGTAATTGCTAACAAAAAGAAAATTTTGATTAAAAGGGCCGGTAGGCCGGCAGTTTTTGTGACGCCGGTGATGGGTGATTATGAGCTAAATTTTGCTGAAGAAGAATTTAAAAAATTGGAAGATGGTGTAAGAGAGTTTAGAAAATCATTTAAGTTTAATTTCTGATGAAAATTTTTTTGGATACTTGTATTTTGATTGAAGTGATGAGGAAAAGGTTACGGCTGGAGGGTGAAACAAATGACTATTTTGTAAATTCGATTGTTTATGGAGAGTTAGCTTATGGTTTTGAAAATATGGGGAAGGATCTTTCGGAATTGGATATGTATTTGGAAAGCAGACAGATTATACTTTTGAGTATTGAGGCAACTACCGGGAAAATTTATGTAAAACTTAAGGTGAGTTTAAAGAATAAACCGGTGGCTGATAATGATTTGTTGGTGGCTAGTAGTTGCTTGGAATATGATTTGAAATTGTGGACATTGAATAAAAAGCATTTTTCGATGATTAAGGGTTTGAAATTGTATTTATGATTTCGAGTTTGAGGGGGAAGGTAAACAGAATTTGGGGGAACAGTGTTGAGATTGAGGTTGGCGGGGTGGGGTATTTGGTGAAGGTGGGAATGAGGTTGGCGCAAAATTTGCATGAAGGGGAGGAGAGGAGTATTCAGACTTATATGGCGGTATCGGAAAATGATATCAGCTTGTATGGATTTGAGAATGGGGAAGAGGTGGAATTGTTTAAGATGCTTTTGACGGTATCCGGAGTGGGGCCAAAGACGGCGGCGCAGATTGTGGGGCAAACAGAGTCGATTGATGTTATTAAAGCCATAGGGGATGCCGATGTAAATTTTTTTCAAAAAATAAAAGGGATTGGGAAAAAGACGGCGCAAAGAATAATTGTTGATCTAAAATCAAAGATCGGAGGTTTGGGGGAGTTGCACTTGGATTCTGATTTGCC
>CAZRAZ010000024.1:0-11860 GCA_964598275.1 uncultured Gammaproteobacteria bacterium
AGGGGATTTCTGTGGTGACGATGGAAAGAGATTAAGTTTTGTGTTTGAAAAGTAGTAAAAACACCGACATTTTTGTCGGTGTTTTTATTTGGTTGATATCAGTGGATTTTTTTATTATCATCTATTAGTGATGATATCTAGATTTTTGAGGACAAAAGTTTTTTTGTTTTTTATGTTATTGGGCATGCTTTTTATTTTTCCGAGAGGAGTTTTTGCAGTTTGTGATTGTATAAATGATCAAGTTGGTTTGACGTGTTCTAGTGAACCTGGTTGTAACTATTGTCAGATTGCTAGTGATGGTTACGGCGGTTATGTTGTTTACCAAGGTACGAGTGATGACCTTTGTTCTGTTGATGGAAGATGTCGGGAGAAAAGATGTGGTTGTGATACTCAGGCGGAAGCCCAGGCCATTTGCGATTCGAGCGGGCTGAATGATTTTCAAAAGTCTTACTATGGAATTGTGGTCGGGCCTGATAATTTAAGGTGGACGCCTGGATCAAACTGTGCTAGCAGACAAGGTGTTAGCGCAACTGCTTCGTTGGGAGTATTGGCTTGGGAAGGCGATCATTACAGAGTAATCGGAGTAGCTTCGGTTGCAAGAAGTGTGTCGACGACATTGAATCCGGCTTCGGCTTGTGGGTATTCTTGTAATACTTGGTGGGTGGTTAATAACGATACGGGGGGAATTGTTGAAACAGGAAGTGGTTGTACGGCGAATTTTTGGTATGTCCCCGGAGGTTATAAAAGAACAGTAGTGTTTAGTATGGCGGCTCCGATTCCGACGGCGACTTCAACTCCTGTTCCCTGTCCTACCATTTCTGCCTCCGGGGGTTTGGCTTGTAATGTGCCGGGAAATTCTATTTCTTGGAATGCAGTGACGGGAGCACATCATTATGCCTTGAGAGTTGATGCTAATCCTACTTCCTGGTCGGGAACCTGCAGTAGTGTCAACCCCGGTGATTTTTGTAACGATGTTTATGCTTTGTCTCAAAGTTATAATTTTGTGCCGGGAGCAAATCATACCGTTTGGGTAGCGGCGATAAATTCATGTAACAATTGGAGTTCGGCCACTTATTTATCTTGTCCCGGTCCGACCTTGACTCCTACTGCCACGATTGCTCCTACTGCCACGCCGACGGCTGTATCGGTTTGCGCGGTGGCGGATCAACCATCTTTTTGGGTGGCAAATAATAAAACATATGAAAACGCTATTGACCTGCGGTGGTCCGGAACCAGTTTGGAATTTCAGTATCAGCGGTTTAATGATGCGACTTGCGCGGGAGGAGTGGCGGTTAACAATTGTCCCGATCCGGACGGGAGGGACACAATCAATGTAAATACCAACGATGGCGATAAGTGGGTTTGTGCTCAAGTTAGGGGAAAAAATTATGCAAATGGAGGTACCTGTGTTGGTTGCGCTAGCAATAATCCGCCAAATTGTTGTGTCTCAAACTGGAGCCAAATTTCCCGTTGCGCTTTTTGTAAACATCCGACGGGAGTAAGCACAAGCTCTGTTAGTTGCAGCGGATATAACCTTTCGGGAAATCCAAGCAGCTGGACAGGGACGAGAATTAGTTGGACGGACGAATCGGCGGTCGAATCAGGCTTTGTGGTTTACCGTTGTCCTTTAAATACAAGTTGTCCTGCTAGTTTTAGTCAAGCCATTTCTTTTCCTGCGGCTAATGCCGGTTCTTATACCGATTGTACTTATGGTTTTAATTATGGAAGTTATCTTTATGCGGTCAGGTGTTATTCGGATTCTTGCGGGACGGTGCCCAAGGTGACACCGACCTTGATTCCCACTCCTACCTGTATTCCTTCTTGCGCTTCTCCTCTTTGTGGTCAGGCAAATGGCTGTGGCGGGTTTTGTGCCAATACCGATGCTGGAGTGCCGGCAAAGACAATTATTGTTTCTCCTGACGGGACGGCGGGTACGCCGGATATAATTGTGGGAACAAATAGCACTACTTTGATGTGGCAACAAAATAGCAATAACAAGACTGATTATTATCTGGTCAGAGCTTATCGGGCAAGTGACAATGTCAGGGTAATTAACTCGATAGTAGTCGGTTTGACTAATACCAGCTTAGCAACCGGAGCTTTGTCTTATGGCACAGTTTATTACTGGCAGGTGACAGCTTACAATGAAGACTGCGGTTTACAGGCTGGGCCGGTGTCAGACAGTGGCTATTTTAAATTTGACCGTATACCGGGATTTGTAAGCTTAATCTTGAGAAATGAAAGCAGCGTAATCGTGCCGACGGAGACAGGAGACAGAAATCATATCTGTCAAGAAGAATTTACCAACAGAAGAGTGATATTCGAGATAACAGTCAGTGATGCGGAGGGAGGAAATACGATTGATGAGGTTTGGTTAAGGTTAAGAGATAAGACGGTGGCACGAACTCAATTTTTATTAGTGAAAGCGACTAGTCTGACGGGAGTATTAAGTTCCAGTTTAACGGGCAGTAATGCCAGTTTCTACGCAACGGTGACTACCAGTGTTGGCGGCGTTAACAGGACAGTGAATTTCCCGGTGCAATTTGCCAGTATTTTTAACCAAGATTTGTATGATATCGAGATTTATGCCAAAGATACGGATGGGCAAATTTCAGGCTGGCTGGACGGAGGCAGAGATTTTAAGGTGTGGGATTGTAAAGTATCTGTATCGGGAGTGATGTACGATAGTACAGAAGAAGATTTATGTCCGATTTGTCCCGGGGGAATTTGTTTTGTGAATTTGGCGACCGAGGAGATGAATTTTACTTCTTTGAGTTTTGGCAGCAACGGAATGACAGTGACGTCACCAACTTATAGCGATGGGGGGAATAAACTGACTTGGGGGCAAACTTATGCGGTGGGGAATAATATTAGTTTTAACGATGATTTGGCGGGAGTGGTGCCGGTAATGAGATTGCCGGAAGCGCCGGCGGGGGGGGAATGCGCTAATTTAACGGTGGATGAAACGGCAGGGGTGTCGGCTTATGAGATTGGTCCGGCGGTAAGGGCAGATTTTTCTTCGGTGCTGACTCATGATCCTTGGTTTCAGGTGGTTGGAGCAGGGATTAAGGCCAAACAGAGCGTAGTGGATGATATACCATTGACGTGCGTTAATGATGTTTTGTGTACGGCGGCGATGACGGTGTCCGAAGTGGCTGATATAGATAATGGTTTGGTGGCGGGGATGACGGTAGAAAGTGGAAGCGGACAATATGGTTTGCCGCTTAACAATTGGGTATATAGATCAAATATAGTAGGGCAAAATTGCCGTTATCAGGATTTTTATAATCGGTTTTATGTATTGCGGGGAGTGGGAGAAACACGGACGGGGAATGTGAATATGGGTGATTTGAGTGGTTCCGGTCTGTTTTTTGTTAATGGTAATTTGGTTATAAATGAAAATAACACAGTAGATGTCGGTGATTTTTTGATGGTGGCGGTAAGCGGGGTGATTGGTATAGGAGATGGAGTGGACAATGTTGAAGGAGTGTTTGTGGCTGATGGGGGGATAAGCGCCGGAGGTGAATCGGAGACACAACTTAATATTTATGGCAGTTTGTGCACGGCAGGAAACGTGTCCTTTGCCAGGGGTTATGTGGATGGCAGGGTTAATGGACACGCGCCGGCGGTAAAGATTAATTTTAGACCGGATTTTGCTTTTAATATGCCCGGGGTTTTGGCTAAAGAATTGACCGGCTGGAGGGAGGGACTATAACAATCAAAAAAATGATTGTTAATAACAAATTATTAATGTTAAATGTTTAAATAAATCTAAAAATTTAAACACAAATAAATGATATATGATTTAGAAGAAAGAACAGCTAATTTTGGAGAGAATGTGCTTGATTTTGTGAAAACTTTAAAGAGGGATGTGATTAATTTATCATTGATAAAACAATTAATCAGATCGGCCACGAGTGTGGGAGCTAATTATTGTGAAGCAAATCAAGCAAGTTCTAGGAGAGATTTTTTGAGTAAAATTGGTATTTGTCGCAAAGAGGCAAATGAATCAAAATATTGGTTAAGAATGTTAGTAAAAACAGATGCTAAACTGAAAGAGAGATGTGCGAATTTATGGAAAGAAAGTCATGAATTAGTATTAATATTTTCTAAAATTGCTAATAATACAAAATCAAGATTAGAAATTTAAAATTAAAAAATATTTTAAAATTAAAAATTAAAAATTTAGAATTAGTAAGGGGGCAGGTGGCGTTGGTGGTGTTGGTGATATCGGCGGTGGTGATGGCTTTGGGTTTATCAATGTCAAAAACGGCAAAGATAGAGACAAAAATTGATAGTGACGAGGAGTCGCTAAAGAAAGCTTTTAATGCGGCCGAATCGGCAATTGAATATTATCAGGCAACAGAGGAAACCAGTTATAGCCTGGATGGAAGGACGGAGGCGACGGTGGAGGTGTTGCCATTGGGAGGTGGTCAGGAGCTGAAATCGGATAAATTGGTATCGGCTTCCAGAACCGATTATTTTTGGTTGTGCGGGCATAATGATGACGGCAGTATTAATGAAGCGATCACTTATGCGGGGGGAGAATTGAAGATTTGTGTGGATAGTGGTTTTAGCGGAGCTCTTAAAATAGATTACTTTTATAAAGTGGATACACTTTATCAAGTGAAAAGAAGAGGAATTAATTTGGCAGGATCGGGAGCGGTGAGCGGTTTCTCTGATCAGACGGTGGATGGCGATAATTGTGTGGATGTATCGGATGTATTGTCGGGTGGAACCAAGCCATTGTTATTGACGGTGACACCGTTATCGTCGGGAACAAATTTAAGGATTAAGGGGAACACTGTTTTTCCTTTTCAGGGGGAAGATATACAAGCAGTGGGGACAGTTGACGGAGGAGTCAATCAAAAAGTAAGAGTGTCAAACCGTTTTTATGTGCCTGAATTTATTTTGGACGGGATAACGGTGGAAGGTAGTGTGTTGAGTAACTAAAAAAATCTGTTTATACTAAATGTATGAATGAAATGATGGGAATTGATGTGGGCGGTAATAGTATTAAGGTGGTGGTGATTGGGGAGGAGAAAAAGGGACTGTTTTTACAAGCCATAGGAGAGGTAATGAGTCCGAGGGTGGATTGGTTGGCGGAAGACAGCAAGGGTAAGACCGTAGCTAAAATGGCAGAGGCAGTAAAATCAATGTTATCGGACTTGAAGATAAAAAACAAAAAGGTGGTAACTTGTTTGCCGGAAGACAAGGTGGTATCAAGATTGATCAGATTGCCGCCGCTAAAAGAGTCAGAAATAAAAGATGCGTTAAAATTTGAGGCGGAAACTTTTGTGCCTTATCCCCTATCGCAGGTATCAATTGATTATGAGGTGGTAAATGAAGATGAAGCGGGAAAATTGACCTTGTTTGCCATTGCGGCAAAAAATGAGATTATTAAAACCTATATCAGATTGTTTAAGAGCGCTGGTTTGGAACTGGTGGCTTTGGAGTCATCGGCGGTGGCTTTGAGAAGGGCGGTAATAAACAGCGTAAAAATTGACAGTAACGTGATGGTATTGGATATGGGCGAAGGTTATTCGGACGTGATGTCTTTAAACAAAGAAAAAATTGTGTTTACCAGATCTTTGTCGGTGGGAGGTGAATCGTTGACCAGAGCCATTTCTTTAAATTTGGGTTTGGACATGGCTTCGGCAGAGGAATATAAAAAGGCTTATGGGTTGAAAGAAGAGGAGCTGGAAGGAAAAATCAGAAAGGCGATTTTGCCGATTTTTACCAGTTTAGCGGAAGAGTTAAGAAAATCTTTGGCTTTGTTTAGTGAAGAAACCGGAATCAGCGCGGAGTTGTTGGTTTTAAGCGGCGGCGGGGCTAATTTGCCGGGCTTAGCAGAGGAGTTGACAAAACTTTTGGGTTTAGAGGTGCAGATTTTGCAACCTTTTTTGAGAATAGATAGTAGTCAGACAAAGCTGACGATCGATTTAAATTCTGAAGGTTGTCGTTATAGTTTGGCGGCAGGTATGGCGTTAAGGGGATTAAGATGAGCATGGATTTGAATTTGTTGCCAAGTCGGGCAAAATTTCAGGCAAAAAAAAATCAGTTGATGGCGATGGTCAAGCGGTGGAGTTATATCTTTGGAGCTGTGTGGTTTTTGGCATTGGCGGCAACTTTTGTTTGGTGGAAAGTATCTGCAATTAGTTTGGCGTCGAGTCAAAAGGATTATAGGCTGATATTGGCTGATTATGAACGGGCAAGCGAAGGGGCGGTTTTAAGTGAAAGACTAAAATATCAAGCGAAGTTGGTGGGGCAGGTATTAAAGGATAGGTTTGAATACGGAGAATCGATTGTGAAAGTGTCGGAATTATTTTCTGACAGGATAAGGCTTAAGAATGTTGATTTAGTTAGTCATAACTTGTTTAAGGTGGAAGGAAGCGCGGATGGAATTGAGGGCAGTGATGAGGTGGAAGAAAAGGTAGCGATGATTAATCGAGGAGAGGTTGAGGGTTTGGGGTCGGCAGAAATAAAGTCTTTGGTTTGGAGTTATAATTTTTGGGAATTTGATCTGGAGGTTAAATCAAAATGAATCTTGGGATGAAAATGCCGGAAAGGGTGTTCGGTTTTGAAGTTTCTCTTTTGTCGGTTTTTGTGGTGCCGGCGGTGATGTTATTAATGTTTTTTTTGAGTTTGTCTGTGGTAATTATGCCAAAAATAAGTGAAATAAAAAAAATAAAAAGTGATAGATTGGCAGTAGAGAAAAAAAGAGATTTGGTAAAGGCCAAGAGAAATTATTTGATGGCAGTTGACGAGGTTGAATTAAAAAAGAAAACGGAATTTTTGGAGAAGGCCTTGTTGGCAGAAAAAGATGCTTATATATTGGTTGGTTTGATAAGAGAGGTGGCGGGAAATCACGGTTTTTATGTTCAAAGTTTTTCGGTGTCACCGGGGGAAATAAGCAGTAAGGAAGAAGAGGCAAAGGTAGACAGTGAAAAGAGTAAGACGGTGGCAACGGACAGAATTCCGATTTCTTTTTCGGTGGCCGGGGAAAAGAACAGATATCTGGAATTTATTTTAGCTTTAGAGAAAAGTTTGCCGGTGTTGGCTATTTCCAAATTTGAGATGAGCAGCAGTGACAAATTAGCGATTTTGGATTTGATGGTGATGGCTTTTTATGTGGAGGAAAAGGCGGAATATGGCAAAGTTGATTTGGATTTAAACGATTTAATTTTGAGTGAGGAAGAAGATGACTTGCTGGCTAGATTGTCAGAATATGAATTATTGGGGACGAAAGGAGGGATGAGGGGAGGGGGCGACTTTATGGAGTACGACAGGGAAGATCCGTTTTATTAGTCTGTTAGTCGGCGACCTTGATGATGATTCTTTGCTGGGGAAAAGAGATAGAGACAATGGTGCGGATGGCTTTGATGATACGACCGGCTTTGCCGATGATTCGACCTTTGACCTCGTCGGGGGCGGTGATTTCGAGAAGACTGATTTCGTTTTCTTCGCGAGCGGCAACGGAAACCTTAGAAGCGTCTTCTAAAATGTTTTGCAGGAGGAATTCAAGGATTTGTTGGGGAGACATGGGTATAATTTTTAATTTCTAATTTTGTTTCTTCTGTTTTTGGCTCCGGTTTGGGAGTATTATCGATTTTCTCTTGCTTTTTTACTTTTCTGGGTTTGGGTGGATATTTGTCGGGATTTAGTAATTTATCCAGACCAAGGGTGACTTTGGCACCTTTTTTTTGCCAGGTTTTTAGTTTTTCCTGATCAATTTTTAGGGTTTTGCTTTGGGGGGTGTAAAAGCCAATATCGTCGATAAAATTACCGTCGAATTTGGATCTGTCGGGGGTGATAACAATTCGGTAGCTGATTTGATGTTTTTTACCCCGGGGAGACAGTTTTATTTTAAGCATGGGTTTGATTATACCTTATTTTCGAGTTTTTTGGTAGCCTTGGCCGAAGCGATTTCGGCGGCGTTTTGTTTTGATTTACCCTTACCGGTGGCAATAAGTTTTTCTCCTAAAAAAACACCGACTTTGAATATTTTTTGATGATCGGGACCGGTAGCAGAGATGGTTTTGTATTCGGGGGTAATCCCCTGTTTGGCTTGAGCTAGTTCTTGAAAAATACTTTTTGGATCTTTATAGATTTTTTTGGAGGCTAGTTTTTTTAGACCCGGAAGAATGGTTTTTTCTAAAAAGTTTGAAGATTTAGTAAAACCACCGTCAAGAAAGATGGCACCGATTAAGCTTTCGAAGGTATCGGCCAAAATGGAGGGATTGTGACGGCCGCCATTGGCCTCTTCGCCTTTTGACAGAGCTACATAGGTGCCAAGATTGATATTGATGGCGGCCTGGCTTAGGTTTTGGGTGCAAACCACCAGACTTCTTAAATTAGTTAATTTGCCTTCGGGAAATTCGGGGAAAAGGTCAAAAAGGGTTTTGGAGGCCCAGAGCTCGAGAACAGCGTCACCTAAAAATTCATATCTTTCGTTAGATTGCAAATGCCAGTTGTCGTTTTCGTTTAAGAAAGAGCGATGAATGAGGGCTTGTTTTAAGTGTTGGATATTTTTGAATTTTAGATCCAATCGGGTTTGAATTTCTTTAAGATTGATGGCCATTGTCTTTTTTGTTTTCTTCTTGGTTGATAATTTTTAGGTTTTTGACGATACTGCCCAAAACTCCGTTAACAAAAGAAGAGCTGGATTCGGCACCGAATTCTTTGGCTATTTCAACCGCTTCGTCGATGACAACCCTGGGTGGGGTTTTGGGGCGATAGAGCAGTTCCCAAATAGTGATACGGAGGATGGAAAGATCGATTTTGTTGATCTTGTCAAGAGGCCATTTGGGAGCATTGTCTTTGATTATTTGGTCGATGCTTTTTAGATGATAAACAATTTTTTTTAGATCCTGGCTGTCAAATTTATTGGCGGAAGAAAAAGAGTGAGCATAAACTGCCTGCATGTTTTTGATTCGGCGGAGATGACGGGGATCTTTTTTGTTTTTCACTGATTACAGTTTCCGCAGAGGTAACCTGTTTTTTTTGTTTGCTGGCAATGTTTACAGGTAGTTAATTCGACAAATTTAGGGCCGGTTTTGGAGGCTCGTCTTTTGCCTTGTCTGCGACTGGATGGCCAATGTTTTGGGAGTGCGGTCATGGAGGTATTATACTCAATTTAATTCCTAATTCCTAATTCCTAATTTTTAATTATGAATTTGTCTAATTTTGGTGAAGAGCGCTTGGCTGTAAGAATCTTGAGAATAGAATGGCCGGTTTTGATGATATCGCTGTCTTCCAGGTTGGCTAGTTTTAGAGAAGGAAAGCCGTGTTGGAGGGTAGAAAAAGCTTCGCCCGGGCCACGGGTGGAGAGATCGTATTTGGCGATAGCCAGACCATCGTGATGGGTTTGTAAAAATTTTAGACGATCGATGGCATTTTGGTTTTGCGATTGGGTGAAAAAATAACAATAACTTTGCTCTTCGCCCCGACCAACCCGGCCACGAAGTTGGTGGAGCTGGGCCAGACCAAAGCGATCGGCCGATTGGATAATGATGATGGTGGCATTTTTGATATCGATGCCAACCTCGATGATGGGAGTGGTAATCAGAATATTGATCAAATTTTTCTGAAAGTCAGAGATGATTTTTTGACGGGCATTTGGTTTTATTTTGCCGTGGATCAGGGATAATTTAAGATTGGGAAAGATGTTTTTGGCAAGATGGTCAAATTCGTCTTTGGCCGATTTGACTGAAGATAGAGTTTCGGAGGCTTCGATAAAGGGACAAACAATGAAGGCTTGCTCTGCCGTTTTTTTGATGTGTTTTTTGACCCATTGGTAGCAATCCCCCGTTTTGGCAGACGGAACTAAAAAGGTTTTGACCGGCAGACGATTTTTGGGTTTGTGTTTGATTAAAGAGAGATCGAGGTTACCCATGAGAGTTAGACTGATACTGCGGGGAATAGGAGTGGCGGTCATGGTTAAACAGTGAGGGGATTTGAGAGGATTTTTGAGAAAATCTCTTTGAATCACGCCAAATTTGTGTTGTTCGTCGACTATTAGAAGAGCAATTTTGCCGGAAAGGGATTTTTTTTGGTAAATGGCGGCGTGTGTGCTGATAATGATGGCATTTTTCTGCAGAGTTTTTATTTTATTTTTGGCAGTTAAAAGTTTGATAGGAACCTTATATTTTTTTAATATTTGACGAAATGTACGGTAGTGTTGCTTAGCCAAGATTTCGGTGGGGGCAAGTAAAATAGACAGATGAGAGTTTAGATGGGTAAGATAGCAGGCCAGAAGAGCAACAATGGTTTTGCCACTGCCAACATCGCCCTGGAGAAGCCGGTTGGCGGGTTGATTTTTTGAAGTAATGTCTTTTTTGATTTGACGCCAGACTGTTTGTTGGTCGGGGGTAAGAGTGAAGGGTAGAGAGTTAATAAGAGAGCGGATTTTTTTTTGAGATGAAGGCGAGAGTTTTAAGCTGAAATTGGGAGAAAGTTGTTGCCATCGTTGTTTTTGCAAAAGAGACTTGATTTGAAGAGAAAGAATTTCGGCTAATTTTAATCTGGTTTGAGCCTGAATAAGTTTAGCGGGATTTTGAGGCTGATGGATTTGCGTGAGAGCGGTTTTTAGATCGATTAATTTAAATTGATGGCGGAGAGTAAGAGGCAGGGGGTCGATAACAGTGCGTGTAAGAGAGTCAAGATGTTGATCGATGGTTTTGCGAAACCAATTGCTGGTGAGGCCTTCGGTTTGAGGATAAACAGCGATAATTTTGCCGGTATTGTGCTGACCTGATATAGGAGAAATGATGGTAAGCCGATTTTGATAAAAAGAGGGTACGCCGGCGAAGCTATGAATTTGGCCTTTTTTGATGGTGTTTTGTAGATAGGGTTGGTTAAACCAGATTAAAGTGATTTGTCCACTGCTGTCTTTGACGGTGGCGATTTGCAGATTCTTGTGGCTTTTGGTGTAGATGTTTTGAAAAAAAGTGATTTGACCACGAATGGTGATGTTTTTATCGGCTTCAATTTCGGCAATTTTTTGATGATGACGAAAATCAAGATAACGGTTGGGGAAATGATAGAGAAGATCTTGATCGGTGACGATTTTGAGGCGGTTTAATTTTTGGAGAGTTTTGGGACCAATGCCGGCAAGGTTTTGGAGTGTAATGGACACCTTTTATGTTATCATTAAGAGGTGAGATTGAGAATAAAAAAAAAGAACTTGAAGAAGGCAATTTTGCTGGTGACAATGGGGGCCTTGTTGATGTCAGGAGTTGTCCCTTTTTTAAGCGTTTGGTTGAAATAAAAAATGAGGTGGTATTTGAATTTTTATGTTGGAAGAATAGGATGAAAAGGAGATTGTCATCAATGGCAAAAGGAGATTTTAGACTAAAAGTTTGGCGAATAGGGTTGATTGGTTTTGGTTTGGGATTATTGGCGGTTGTATTAGTTTTTGCGTGGTGTTCCAAAGATTTGCCCAATCCGACCAGGGTGGTGAGAAGCGAGGGCTATACCAGTAGAATTTATGATCGGAATGGTGAGCTATTATATGATGTTTATAAAGATGCCAAAAGAACGCCGGTGACTTGGGAGGAAATACCCGATTATTTAAAAAAAGCGACGGTATCAATTGAGGATAAGGATTTTTATCAGCACCAGGGTTTTGATCCGCTGACGCCCCTTAGGATGGCTAAAAACGTGCTGACTAAGGGTCGATTGATTGGCGGATCGACCTTGACACAGCAATTGGTGAAAAATGTGTTGTTAACTTCAGAACGGACGGCGGTAAGAAAGATAAAGGAATTTATTTTGGCGGTGCAAATTGAAGCTAAATACAGCAAAGATGAAATTTTACTAATGTATTTAAACGAGGCGCCGTATGGCGGAGCGGCTTGGG
>CAZRAZ010000025.1:0-10454 GCA_964598275.1 uncultured Gammaproteobacteria bacterium
GATCAATACACCGCCCTTTGGTTATCTCACTCTTCCGTCTCCGATTACCTTGTCTGTCCCCGCGCTTACTATCTCAAAAACGTTTACAAAGACCCCAAAACCAACCACAAGATTCAAACCATGTCTCCGCCTCTGGCCCTGGGCCAAGTCGTCCACCAGGTTTTAGAATCCCTGTCGGTTTTACCTTCCCCTAAGCGTTTCATCCACCCCCTAATGGAAAAGTTTAATCAGGAATGGCAAAATGTTTCCGGTCTAAAAGGCGGTTTTTTTGATCTGGCCACCGAAAATAAATATAAAGAAAGGGGAGAGCAGATGATCAAAAGAGTTATCGATCACCCCGGTCCTTTGGGCAAGCTAGCCGTCAAAATCGACGACGACCTGCCTCATTACTATCTCTCCGAAAAAGACAATATTATTTTATGTGGCAAAATCGATTGGTTAGAATACTTGCCCGACGACAATTCGGTTCACATTATCGATTTTAAAACTTCCACCAGAGACGAAGACCCCGACTCTCTCCAACTGCCCATCTACCATCTTTTAGTAAAAAATTGTCAAAACCGCAAAGTTTCTCAAGTTAGTTATTGGTACCTAAATCGTGATAACAATCTTACCTCAAAAAAATTACCCGATCTGAAAAAATCTCACCAAAAGGTTTTAAAAATCGGCCAAAAGATCAAACTGGCCCGCCAACTTAACAGTTTCAAATGTCCCCAGGGGTCTAAAGGCTGTTACGCCTGTCGTGATTTTGAAGCCATTCTTGCTGGCAGGGCCGAGTTTATCGGTGTTGGTGGTTACGGTCGCGATATTTATGTCCTGCCCAAAACTAAAATTGTTTCCAGTCAGTCGTCCACCTTACTTTAATCCTGATAACTTTCAATAATCCGGCCATATCCTGCCACTGCTTTTTCAACTGGCTTTTTTCTACATATTCATTATCACCATGTGCTTGTTTTATGTCTCCTGGTCCCAGTACCAGGCCTTTTTTATAGATTAACTCAATCACCATCAATTGCTTTGTCAATTCTTCCACTTCTATGGCCATTTCTCACTCTATCACTTTTACTGATTTCAGAACGTCTGCCCCGCACGCCTGTCCGCCTCTGGAGGAGCTGGGGTTATCCCAAAACATCCTTTATTGTCACTCCGCAAAATATCACCAAAAATACTATTACTATCATCATTACCCCCACCCTTAACCTCGACGGTCTTAATTTTTTATCAAGCTCACTTGAATTTATCCACAGTATCAGTACCGCACAAACCAACATGGCCACCGCGTTTAAGCCCGCCGATATAGTCACCAACAGCAATGGTTCTGCCACCTGAAACATTACAATTCCTCCCGCCATCACAATTTCCAGCCACAAAAATCCATAATAATATTTTGCTAAGTCCGAAATTTTAAATTTCTTTTGATTAAAAATCACCAGATTTTCACTCATAATTCTGCTGGTAGCACTCAACACCGACAATTGTGTCGAGAACAACATTAGAAAACAAATTAACAAAAACACTATTCCCACCACCGGTATTGTCCGGAGTCCAATTATTTTGGCCTCTTCAAACAAAAAGGCTAAACCCTGATGTTCTGTTCCTCCAAAAACAGTGCTGTAAGCCAGCATCGACAGCATCAAAATTGTTAGAAGCCCCGTCAACCAAAACACCAATCCGTGCTCAATATTAACCACCCTCCACCAGCCTTCAAATCTTTTTAAATTAATTTTATTGATGACAAATGTTTTTCCCTCTAGTTTCATTCTCTCTCTTTCTCCTGTTAGTAGACTTCTGATTTTACTGCCGTATTTTCCCATGCCATAGCCCTTTTCTTTAATATAATGAGACTGAACCAAATTTAGATTTCCACCTGCCCCCGAATAAGCAAAAGCCGCTAAAAAACTTAACATCGGCAACCCTTTTGGCAGCCACCACCAGCCATCTCCCTTACCCACCAAGCCTTCGGCCAAGCTTTGCCAATCACTCATCTTTGCCAGTCCCACTGCTAGGGCCAAAATCAACGGCACCCCCAAAAATATTAGCCGTTTTTGAATTGCTTCTTCTGTCTTATAAACCACCGGCCCCAAAGTCAATATTAGGCCAATAATTAGCAACATAACCAAGCTGATTATCTTTACCTCTCCCCCCCAAATTTCGCTGGCAATTGTAGCCGACGACATTATTATCCCCGGCCACATCCAGGGAATTAAGGTCGACAAAATAAACCAAACTGCTACCCCTCGGCCAAATTTTCTGGCCATGCCCACCATCACGCTTTCCCCGTTTATCAATGCCCAGCGTTCTATCTCCATATTCAAAAAAAACTGAAAACTGATTCCCAGCATCGCTCCCCACAAAATTCCCAATCCCCAATTGGCTGTCAAATAAGGCCATAAGATCAGCTCTCCACTGCCCAATCCCAAACCCAACATCACAAAACTCGGCCCCAATATATTTTTCAATTTCAACACTCTCGGCATCCTTGCCCGACCCAATTTTTTTATTTCCACCTCTATTTTTAACACAAAAATCTTTCTTGTTTCTACTTTCGCTATAATTTAAACAACGATGATTTGCTTAAAACAACCCGCCGCCACCCTTTTGGCCCTCGTTTTTTTGACTGTCTTACTTTTTGTTTTCACTCTGCCTTTTAAAGAAAAAACCTATATCTTTGACTGGGATCAGTCAAATGATTATCAATCAGTGGCCAAAATTGTCTTGCAAAAAAAGCCCGCCTTAATCGGCCCTCGGGTTACCGGTGATACCGGTTTTTTTCTTTCCCCTTGGCACTATTATTTCCTTTTACCCTTTTTTATTATCACCAATGGCAGTTTATATATGGGTTTTTGGGCCAGCCTTTTTGTTCAGTTAATTCTCCTTATCGTTGTTTTTCTTCTATGCAAAAAATGGTTTGGTTTTTTTACCGCTTTTTTCAGCGCCCTTTTTTTTGCCACCCCTGTTTCTTTGCTGTCCTGGGGTTTTATGTACATTCCTTTATTGAGTTTGATTTTTCTCAATCTCTGTTTAAAAACATTCAATCGTCCTCAATTTTTCCCTCTGCTGTCTCTCTTTTTTGCTTTTGGCTGTAGCACTTATGCTGTTTTTTATGCCCTTGGTCTTCCTTTCCTTTTTCTTGCTATCAAGTTGCTTAAAAATGGTCAACTTCCGCCAAAAAAGCTTTTTCTCTCCTTCGTTTTACTTTTTGTTCCCTTCCTCCCGATATTAATTTTCGACCTTAGACACGACTTCCTAAACATCAAAAACGTCATTAATTTTTCCTCTAATCAGTTAAGCCGTCAGCCATCTCCCTGGTATTTTTTAATTGTTTTTTATAGAGCTTTAGAAAACTCGTTTCTAAATAAATACATCCTTGCCGGGTGGTCCAGTCTGCTTGCCGTTTTTTGTCTTTCTCTTTTAGCCTTTGGCATCAACGTATTTGGCTCCCGTCATCGTTTGTTTATCTTTTTATGGATTTTTGCCCCCTTGCTGTTCCTTTCTTTTTTTCATGGCACCACTTCCGAATATTACTATGGCACGACTATCATTCTTCTCCCTATTCTTTTATCAAGGATTTTAACAAGAAAACTCTTTGGCAAAGCTTTTTTAATCATTTTCACTCTTTTCGTTATTTTTCTGCGCATCAAACAAGTCACTGCTGTCAACACTGGGGGCGTTACCCTTGCCGACAAAATCACTGTTGTCAATAAACTAAACCAACTTAACACACTCTATTCTCTTTCTTACGATTTGGATGCCGGTTACAATGCCGGCTTCGACACTATTTTGTCAAAAATGGGAAAAAACTTTTATGCCGACGGTTCTGCTCAACTCTATACCGTCACCTGTCGTCAATCAGGCCCAATTGGTGGCACCAAAATAGCCGATATTAACAATTTATCAATCTACAAAAGGTAAACATCAACACAAAATTATCGGTCTTTTCTCTGCCACTCCTGCCATTCCAACTGTCGAAAATCCATTGCTTTCGTTTTTTCATAACCCTCACTTTTTAATTTTGTCTCATAATCTAAGCCCACAATTTCAGCCGAGTAAGGGATCACTTCGATTATTTTTTCTGTCGGTTCTTCTCTTGCTAAATCTCTAACCCTTACTTCCGGTCGATAAAAAATCACCGGATCGCTTTTGTCCGCCAGCATCCACACTTCTTTTCCCAGGGTTTCAGTCAAACCCTGCCAATTTTCCCGATGAAATTGGGGTATCAGTAAATAAACCAGACTCCAACCCAAAAATCCCCAGACCAAATACTTTTTCTTTTTTAAACACAGCAACATTATTGGCGCCAAATACAAAAACCTAAAATACTGCAGCATCGGCATTTTAAAAGACATCAGCATTCCTAATCCTAAACTTATCAACCCCACTGTTAACCATCTCTTATTTTTCCTCCAATCAAAATTTAATGCCACTACCGCTGTCCAGCCTCCGGCCAACAGCCAATAAAGTTTTTTAGGAAAAAAACTAACCCTGCCGATACTAAATTTAACCGGTATCAAAAGCATATTTTTTATATTTACTTTGCCCAAAGCTCCGCCCCAGCCGCTATTAGCCGCCAACATCTCTTTTGCTCCGGCCAATTGTGCCTGCAACAGTGGACTCAAGCCCAGTAATCCAATCATTAATCCTATGTTTGTCTGCCACACCAATTTATATTTCTTTTTTAAAAGCCAATAAATGGCCATTGCCCCCAAAAAAAATATCGATCCATAAAAACTGCCGATTGCCAACAAAGAAAACAAATTATAAAAGATAATATTTTTTCGCTTATTTTTTTTAATGATTTTTTCAAAATAATAAAACGTCGCCGTCAGGCACATTACTGTCAAACTGTACATTCTCACTTCCTGGCTGTAATAAATTAATAGGGGATTGACTGCTAATAGCCAGCCTGCTTCCCGCTTCATTTTGGCTGCTATGTAAACCGTCATTACTCCAAAAATCACCGAAGGCAGTCTCATGATTATCACTCCAAAACCAAAAAGTGATCCCCAGGCCTTCAAAAAAAAGTAATACAAAAACGGGTGAAAATCATGAACCGAAAAATTCGACACTATTTCTCCCCAGCCAAAATTTTTAACCACGTTTATCGAAATAGCCTCATCCAGCCACAGCGACTGATTGATAGCAATCAGTCGCAATCCCAAAGCCACTGCCAACATCAGCCATATTCCCTTTCTCATTTTCTTATTTTACCCCTTATGCTATATTTATCTAAATGTTCATCTGGCTCAAAAAACACTGGCAAACTCTGGCCATCGTCATTCTTGCCTTTTTCCTTGTTCGTGCTAACAACCCTCGTCTTTTAAACACAGCCGTTCCGCCTTTTTCCGGATCCTCTCGTCAAAACGATGAAATGCTTGCCCTTTCCGCCGATACCGCTTTTAGCTCAAAATCCTATCTACCAGTCAGTCAGGTTCCTCCTTCCGAAGATCCCAATCGCTTAATTATCACCGATACTTCTCTTTCTCTCCTGGTCAAAGACGTCGCCAACGCTATTACTGACATTCAGTCTGTCACTACTTCACTTGGCGGTTTTTTAGTTAACTCCTATCTTTCCAAACCCGAGTCTGCCGCCTCCGGCAATATTTCCGTCCGTGTTCCCAGCGATAAAGTGCCTCAAGCCCTTTCTGCCTTCAAAAATTTTGCCGTCAAAGTTGTCTCCGAATCAGTCACCGGTTCCGATGTCACCGATGCCTACACCGATCTTTCCGCCCGCCTCGAAGTTTTAACCAAAACCAAAACCAAATTTGAACAAATTCTAGACCAGGCCGTCAAGGTCACCGATCTTCTCGAAGTCCAGCGCGAGCTAACCTATCTTCAGTCTCAAATCGACAATCTCAAAGGTCAGCAAAAATATTATGAACAATCTGCCAAATTATCCAAAATTACCGTCTATCTTTCCACCGATGAACTTTCTTTGCCCTACGCTCCCACCAACGCCTGGCGGCCGGTCGTTATTTTCAAAACCGCCGTCCGTTCTCTTATTGGCTTTAGTCGCTTTCTTGGCACTACCCTTATTTGGCTGGCCGTTTATCTCCCCGCCATCATTCCGGTCATTCTCATCACCCGCTTTGTCAAAAAGAAAAAGCAGAATCGATCTAACCCCAGTTTATAATTCCCAAGCCGATAAGCCCGGTAATTAGAAGATACAGTCCCACCAGAGTTGATAATAATTTGGGGTTGGTCAATACCAAAAACCCAAACACCAGCGACAGCAGGGGATTTATATTTTTTAATAACATTAACAATTTTAACACCTTTTACTTTCGGGACTTCTTCGGGTTTATGCTATCATAATCTCATGCCTTTAGCCGATGATCTTCGCCCCACTAATCTTGATGATTTTGTCGGTCAATCTCACCTGGTTGGCCCCGGTCAGCCTTTACGCCTTGCCATTGAAAACAAACAGCTTTTTTCCATGATTTTTTGGGGCCCTCCCGGCGTTGGCAAAACCACCCTGGCCCGCATTTTGGCCAAAAATCTTGGCGCCGAAATTCATCTTCTTTCTGCTGTTTCTGCCGGCAAAGACGATATCAAAAAAATTGTCGAACCCCAAAACAAATCTGCCGGCCAGGCCAATCTGGTTCAAAAGATCCTGTTTTTAGATGAAATTCACCGTTTCAACAAAGCCCAGCAGGATTATCTTCTGCCTTTTGTCGAATCCGGCGCCCTCATCTTAATCGGCGCTACTACTGAAAATCCCAGTTTCGAAGTCATTTCCCCCCTACTTTCCCGTTGCCGGATTTTTATCCTAAACGAGCTAACCGAAAATGACATGTCCCAAATAATAGACCGAGCCATTAAAAAAATAAACAAAACAGCTTCACCCGCCGTAGCCTTGGTGAAGGCGGGCCGCGATTGGCTCATCCAAATGGCCAACGGCGATGCCCGCCAGGCCATCACCATAATTGATAACGCCCATACTCTTTACGGCTCCTTAACCATCAAAAATCTCAAATCCACTCTCCAAAATTCCTATCTCCGCTTCGACAAAAAAGGCGAAGAACACTACAACACCATTTCCGCTTTTATCAAATCAATGCGCGCCTCAAATCCCGACGCCGCTCTCTACTATCTGGCTCGTATGGTTGAAGCCGGCGAAGACCCCAAGTTTATCGCCCGCCGCATGGTTATTTTTGCTTCCGAAGATATCGGTGTGGCTAATTCTTCGGCTCTGATGCTGGCCAATCAAGTCTTTAGAACTTGTGAAACCATCGGCTATCCCGAATGTGCCATCAATTTAGCCCATGGTGTTGTTTATTTGGCTACCTCTCCCAAAAACCGTTCTGCTTACGATGGCCTGCGTTCCGCTCAAGCCGACGTCAAACAATTCGGCAATCTGCCCATTCCTCTCAAACTTAGAAACCCCGTCACCAATCTGATGAAAAACATCGGCTATGGCCAAGGCTACAAAAAATACGACCCCGAAGACCTCTTGCCCGACAAACTAAAAGGCAAAAAGTATTTTAAAAAATAATTTCTATCTATAGCTAATTTTGGCTTCGTCCTTCGTCTTGGTCAACCAGACATTAACGGCCTCGTTTTTGGCCTGGCCTAAAAGCTGTTCTTTGGCCAAAGCGGTCAATTCTTCCTCACTCATGCCTTCCGGCAATTGGTCTTTATAAGTTTCCAAAAACTCATCAATTTTTTCGGAACTTACCTCTTCGTTTGTTTCGGCCAAAGTTTCCACCAGCTTTTGCATTCTAATCTGTTGTTCCAAATCAGCCATTGTCATCCCTTCCGTTTTCAACACCTCATCAAAATTTTGCCCCTGTCCTTCCAGTCTATCTTTTATTTTACTAATCTCCTCATCAATTGTGGACTGTTCAATTTTAACCTTATTCTTTTGGGCTTCAACCAAAATCAGAGCCTCGTTTACCATCTGATCCAACACCTGTTTACCCGACTGTTTTTCCATATTCTTGATATAAGTCCAGCGCCATACCGGTCTGCCGTTTACCATCGCCACCATGCCATACCAATAAAATCCTCCCGCCAAGACTAATGCTGCTACCGCCAGTCCTATCTTTTTAAAATCTATCTTTCTCACTACTTTTGTCATTTTTTTCTTAACAGCCTCTGTCTGATTTGTTTTTTTTGTTTTCATGTTCCTAGTATAACATCAGCTTCTAGCCCTTAGTCAACAAGCCGCCTTCATCTTTGCTTACCTTGCCCTTAGCCTGCAACATCCACAATCTGCGATACAAACCATCTTGTTTTTTTATCAATTTTTCATGATTTCCCGTTTCCACAATCTTGCCCTTATCCAGGACCACAATTTTGTCTGCTCTTCTGATGGTTGAAAATCGATGAGCAATAATTAGTAAGGTTCTGTTTTTGGCCGTTTTCCACAAAGCCTCCTGTACCATTTTTTCCGACTCCGAATCCAGATTACTGGTGGCTTCATCAAAAATCAATAGTTTCGGATTTATCAGCATCGCTCTGGCAATCGCTAATCTCTGTTTTTGCCCCCCCGATAATTTTATTCCTCTTTCTCCCACCTGCGTTTCATATTTTTGAGGCAGATCCTCAATAAATTCAGCTAAATTTGCCATTCTGGCCGCCTGCTTAATCTCGTCCATTTTAATTTCACCTCTGCCGTAGCCGATATTAAAAGCAATGGTATTGTTAAACAAAATCGGCTCCTGCGGCACTACTCCCATAAACGAACGCAAATACGATTTGTCCATTTTTTTAATATCCATTCCGTCAAAACTGATCTTGCCTTTTTTCAAGTCATAAAATCGCAGCAATAATTTAACAATCGTCGTTTTTCCCGCCCCCGATTTACCCACCAAAGCCACCGATTCGCCTTGGTCGACCTTTAGGTCGATGCCGTCCAGTACCTTCCTTTTATTGCCCGGATACTTAAAACAAACCCCGTCAAATTTTATTTGTCCCCGCACTTGCTCTATTTTTTGACTTACCCTTGGATCTTCCACCATTATTTTATTTTCCAAAATGCCAAAATATTTTTCCAAGTCGATAAAACTTTTGGCAATATTTCTCATCTGAAAAAACAAACCAAAAAACCGATAATAAAATCCGGTCACAAATCCGGCCACCATCACAAAATCTCCCACCCCGATTTGCCCTGCTGTCAGCATCGATACTACCTTTTTTAAGATCAAGTAAATACCGACACTCGAGACTGTTCCAATCGATATATCCATCAATCTGAAACTGTTGCTAAAACCCCAAATTTTTTTGGTCCAATCACCAAAACTGCTTTTTAGTCTGCTTTCTTCCGTTTTTTCCTGGGCAAAAAATTTTACCGTTTCATAATTTAACAGGTTGTCGGTAATTATGCCCGAAATATTATCTTCAGCCTCATTAAAGGCCTTTCTGGTGGTCAAATTTTTCCTAATCAAAAAATACATTAAGGTTACATTGGCCGCAAACAATCCCGCCATCAACCACAACACCTCGGGGCTGATACCGGCAAACACCACCAGCACTATTATCAAACTGATTACCGTTCTTAATACCTCCTGGTGGAAATTCATAAACAAATTAAAAAAAGCCCCATCTCCTCGTTTAAACGCCGAAATCAACGAACCGGTATTTTTATTGACATGATAAGCAAAATCCAAATCCTGCACATATTTAAATATTTCCACTCTTGCATCTCTGGCTGCCGGTATCTGCACCCGATCACCCAAAAAAAACGACAAAGCATCCATCAAACTATTTAGCAGTCTTACTCCCGCATAGGCCAACACCAATTTGGCCAAAAAACCATAATCGCCCTTTATTACGTTGTCTACCAACAATTTTAAGACATATGGAGATATGTTTTCCACCCCGGCCGTGATTACCACCGTTACCAAAAAAATGGCAAAGCGACCTTTGTAACGAAATATGAACTGGTAAAATCTTTTAATGATTTTTGTCATAAGGCATTTAGAATTATAAACATTATTTTTACTCGACACAACCGGCAAATTATGCAAAAAGGCGGCACCCTTTCTCCCGGCTTTTCTCTTAATGGTTGGCAGGAACAGCGCCGCCGCCTCATGGCCGAAGGCCTCCGCTTTTCCACCCGTCAAATCAAAAATTTCCGACACCATCTCTTTAACTTTGAGGTAAAATAGCCTATGTCAGATATCCTTACCATCAAAATTGCCGGACCGGCGGGTTTAGGGATCAAATCCGGCGGCTTGCTTCTTTCCGAAATCTTATTAGCTCATGGTTTTAATCTTCACGACTATTCCGAATATCCTTCTTTGATCAGAGGTGGCCACAATACCTATCAGGTCAGTTTTTCCTTTGCCCCTTTCTCTTCGGTTCTCTCCTCGGTCGATATTTTTTTCTCTTTAGCACCCAACCATCACCGGCAACACCAATCAGAATTTCATTCCAATACTCTCATTTTTACTCCCGACAATCTTCCCTTCGACCAATCATTATCCAAATCAAACAACATAATTTGCCTCGGT
>CAZRAZ010000026.1:0-9287 GCA_964598275.1 uncultured Gammaproteobacteria bacterium
CCATAAATGAAGATTTTATTCGCCAACTTCAATAAACAAAAATATCTTTTTTTTGTCCTCCTTTTTATTTTGACAATTGTTGTTTCTCTGCCCAAACCAAGCTTGGCCCCGACTTCCAAACCTAAACCCACTCCTGTCGCCGGTTCCAATCCAATTCCAACTCCGACTTCCATCCCCACAAAATATTTGATCAAAACTGCCTTTGTTCCCCAGGCGCCGGAAAAAAATTGGGATCAGCCTTGGCAAGACTCTTGTGAAGAAGCTGCCCTCTTGACTGTTCACTATTACTATCAAAATCAAAATCCCGACATTGTTACCATTGTTACTGACATCCAAAACATGATTGATTACGAAAATCAAAACCAGCTCACCAAAGACGTTAATTTAGACCAAATGGCCCAAATCGCCGCTCAATATCTTTCTTACCAAACAGAAATTATCTCCAATCCCACCTTAGATCAAATAAAATCATACCTGCTTTCCGACATACCAATTATTATTCCCGCCAACGGCAAACAACTTTTTGCCGAGAACCATTTTTTCACCAATGGCGGCCCTTTTTACCACAATCTGGTTATTTTAGGCTACGACGACAAAAAACAGCAATTTACCGTTCATGATGTCGGTACCCAACATGGCGCCTATTTCAAATACAGTTATCGCCTTCTTTTAGACAGTATTCATGACTTTCCCGCCTCCGGCCACAAAGAAGATATCAACTCCGGCGCCAAAAATATTCTGATTTTGCTACAATAAGACTATGAAAACAACCACGCTTTTTACTTTTATTGTGGCTGTTTATTCCTCTTTTTTTCTTTTTGCCTGTACCAAAAAAGACGACTCCGTTATTAATCAAGACGGTACTCCTACTGTCTCTTTAAATATGAACCAAGAAAACCAAACCTCTGCTTCGGCCAATAATAATCAAACCAGCGACATGGTCGCTCTCAATACCTCTTATGGTCAAATTGTTATCAAGCTTTTTACCGACAAAGCCCCCAATACGGTTAAAAACTTTTTAACCAAAGTTAATGCCGGATTTTATAACGGTCTTAGCTTCCACCGTGTCGAACCTGGTTTTGTCGTTCAGGGTGGTGATCCGCTTGGCAACGGCACCGGTGGTGGCACCATCATCTCCGAAATAAACGATACGCCTTTTATTCGGGGCTCTGTTGGCTTAGCCCGAGGTAGTGTCAAAGAACAAAGCAACGATTCCCAGTTTTTTATTTGTCTGGCTCAAGATACCTGTCAGCATTTAAGCAACGAATATGTCAACTTTGGGCAGGTGGTTTATGGCATGGAAGCAGTCGATCAGCTTCAAATTGGTGATAAAATTCTTTCCGCCTCCACTCAAACCAAATAAGTCCCAGGTGATAAAATAACCTGTGAGCCCTAAAGACGACAATAATCAGCAATTCAGTCTAAAAACCCTCATTCGATTGCTCATCTTTTCACTCCTGATTTATTATCTTTTCTCTTATTTGTCTCAAAATATCAACCACAAACAGTCCCAAAATGATCCTACTGTACTTGGCCAGCAAAACCAGGAACAAACTGATTTTTTCAACAATCTTTATTTTTCCTTGCCCGAAAAAGATCGCCAAAAATTAGAGAATTTCCATCAATTTCCTCCTTATCTTTATTTGGAAAAACAATACAGCTATCTTCTCAACCAGCTTGACGGCTTTCCCCAAAAACAGTTAAACCAGATTAAAAAAGACATAGTTCAATCTATTTATCAAGACTTAATGAAAAATATCGATGAAAACTAAAAAATCAAACACATTTATAAAACGCCTGGCCCGACTTAAAAAAAAGCTTAACTTCGATCAAAAAAAACAAACATTAGCTGATCTCCGTCTGGTTCAACAACAAAAAAACTTTTGGCAAAATCAAACCGAAGCTCAAAAAATTTCAGCCCAAATCTCTCATTTGGAAAAAGAAATAAATTCCGTTGTCAAACTCGAAGAAAACATAGATACCAACCGCGAAATCAAAAAATTGCTCGTCACCCAGCCGGACCTTCAAATCGAATCCGATTTGCACAAACTGCAGAAAATCATCAGAAGCAGTCTAAAAAAATTAGAATATACCACTTATCTTTCGGGCGAGTACGACAAAAACTTTGCTCTTCTTTCTATTCATTCCGGTCAGGGCGGTACTGATGCCATGGACTGGGCCGCTATGTTGCAAAGAATGTACGCCAAATATTTTGACCAAAAAAAATGGCCCTACCAAATTCTTGACATCCAAGCCGGCGATGAAGCCGGTATTAAATCAGTCTATTTTCAAATCAACCAAGTCTATGCTTATGGCTATCTAAAAAATGAAACCGGTACTCATCGTCTGGTTCGACTCTCTCCCTTTAATGCCGACAGTCTTCGTCAAACCTCTTTTGCCAAAGTCGAGATTATGCCTCTTTTAGAAAAACAAGACGAAATTCAAATCAATCCCCAGGATATCGAGTTTTCCGCTTTTCGGGCCGGCGGTCGTGGCGGCCAAAATGTCAACAAAGTTTCTACTGCCGTTCGTCTCACCCACATTCGAAGTCAAATCACCGTTGCCTGCCAATCACAACGCTCTCAAGAACAAAACCGGCAGTTGGCTCTGCAAATGTTACAATCAAAACTTTGGACAATTCAACAACAGCAACAGGAACTTCAACATCAAAGTATAAAAGGGGATAACGTCAACGCCTCCTGGGGTCGACAAATCAGATCCTACGTCCTTCATCCTTACAAAATGGTCAAAGACTTACGCACCGGGTATACCAGCAACGACCCCGTTGCCGTTTTAAACGGTAAAATTGATTCCTTTATCAAGACCGAACTAAAATTATGAAAAGAAAGATTTTAATCATCCTTCTTGCCGTCTTAGTCCTTATCTTCTCCCTTCTTCCATTTAGCCGTACCCTTTTTTCGGCTCTAACAAAAAACCAGTACCAAAACCGGTCCCGTCTTAATTTTCTTATCCTTGGTCTGGACCCCAGGAACGACCAACTCGAACAAACCAATACCACCGATACTATTATTTTAGCCTCATTTAATCTAGATACCGCTACCGTCAGTCTTGTCTCCTTGCCCCGTGATCTTTGGTACTACCCCTTGTCGGTTAAGATAAATCAAATTTATCCTCTTTCTTTAGAACAAACATCCGATCAGTTTGATTTTATCCAAGGCCATTTTTCCACAATCATTGGCCAGAAAATAGACCATACTCTCATCCTTACCACCCAAGACTTAATTGATTTTGTTGATGTTTTAGGCGGGGTCAATGTCAATCTCGACACTGGCTTTACCGACAATCAATTTCCCAACCCTGATTACATCAAAAATCCTTCTCCATCAATTCCCGTCTATATCACCATTTCTTTTCCGGCCGGCCCCAATCATCTTGACCAAAGTAATATTGGCTATTTTGTCCGTTCCCGTAAAAATGCCGAAATCGCCACTGCCGGCGGCACCGATCTTGGTCGCACTTACAGGCAACAATTACTGCTCGAAGCTATTATTCAAAAAATAAAAGATAACTCTCCCAATTTATTGCTCCTAAAAGATGTCTATCGTTTTTATCATCAGCAAATTCAAACCAATTTTTCCGAACAAAACATCATCGACCTTTTGCTGGCCACAAGAGCTCAATTATTAAATTTCAATCTTAAAAAAATCACCATCCCTGCCGGCGAAGATGCCCAAACCGACTTAATTTATTACCCCGGTCGCCTTTTCCGGGGTCAGTGGGTCTTTCTCCCCCAAGAAGAAGACTATCGGTCATTACAGCGATTTATTCAAGATTCACTTTAAAATTCAAGGGCTTATTTTTTGCTATACTTAAATAATTAAAAATTCTTATTAGCTATGGACATCTCAAATCTTACTCCAGACCCCGGTCTTTCTTTAGCCAGTAACGACAAAAAAAACACTCTGATTGTTTTTTTAATCATCATTACCGCTCTTACCTCCGGTTTCTGGCTTTCTCGTTTCTTCCCCCTCCAGAATCAATCACGGTCTGCTCTCTTTACTTCCGGTGATTCCCAAAGCCTTTCGGCAGATAACATTAGTCATCCGGATCAACTTGAAATCGGTCGGTGGTATGGTAACGTTAACGGTCAATTTAAAGACAGCGCTACTGGCACCATTGCCGTTGGTGGCGTCAATGGCGAGGGGACTCACACTCTAATTCGTCCCGGTGGCGACGACCAAAAAGCCGCTCTAACCTCTTCCGTCCTTGATTTAGATTTGTTTATTGACAAAAAAGTCGAAATTAAAGGAGAAACCAACGTTTCCCCCAAAGCCGGCTGGTTTTTGGATGTTGGCAGCATAAAAATAATCGAATAATATGCGCATAGTCTTTCAGCACCTTAGTAAAAATTATGGCTTAATTTCGGCTCTTAAAGACATTAATTTCAAGGTAAAATCCGGTGAATTTATTTTTCTCTCCGGACCTTCCGGTTCAGGCAAAACCACCATTCTAAAGCTCATTCTATCTCAAATTAAACCCAGTCAGGGCGATATTTTAATTGGTGACTATAGTTTGGCGAAAGCCAGTAAAAAAGACATTGATAATATTCGAAAAAAAATTGGCGTCATTTTTCAGGACTATCAATTAGTTGTCGACAAATCTTTAGAAGAAAATATTGCCCTAAGCCTGGATATTGTGGGCTACCCTCGTCAAAAAGTTCAAACCAGAATCGACCAGGTTGTCGAACAAGTTGGCCTATCCAATCGTCGCTTCCTCTATCCTTCACAATTATCCGGCGGCGAATTTCAACGAGCTTCTCTTGCCCGAGCTTTAGCCATTGAACCCAAAATTATCCTAGCTGATGAACCCACCGGCAATCTTGACTCCAAAAACTCTTGGAATTTGGTTAAACTCTTAAAGGAAGTTAATCAAAAAAATCATTGTACCGTCATTATGGCCACTCACGACGATGACATTGTCAAATCTTTAGGCAAAAGAATTATCAGTCTCAAAAGAGGCCAAATAACAAACATCTTATGACCACCCTAAAAACCACCTGGCACCACATCAGACGCTCACCCTTTCAAAGTCTCGTTGCCTTTTTTATTATGTTTATTTGTTTTTTTATTATTTCAACTCTTTTGTTAACCAGTCAAGGCATGTCCTTGGTCTTAAAATATTTCGAAACCAGACCGGAGGTTACTATCTATCTAAACGATGGTCTCGATAAAGATACGGTTGAATCTCTCCAAAAAGAATTAGCCAGCTACCCTAACATCAAAGAAATCCGCTTTATTTCCAAAGAAAAAGCGCTAGATATCTACAAAGAGCAAAATCAAGACAATCCCCTCTTAACCGAAATGGTTACCGCCAGCATTCTGCCCGCCTCTTTTGAGATATCCGCCTCAAATCCCGAAATTTTAAATCAAATCGCTCAAAACTTTTCTGCCAAAAGTGACATGGTTGACGAAATTATTTATCAAAAAAATATGGTCGAGACCATTTTAGTCTGGACTCACTTTATCAGAAAAACCGGCCTTATTATTGCTTCATCTACCTTGATTTTTACTTTTTTTCTGGTCCTCATTATTATTGGCATGAAAATAACCAGCCGAAAAGAAGAGATCAGAATCAGCCGTCTTTTGGGGGCCTCAAAATATTATGTCAAAAAACCTTTTCTCCTTGAGGGTCTGTTTTATGGTTTATTTGGAAGTTTTTTTGGCGCCGGTTTAGTCTTTTCAGGTGCTATTTACTTTAGGCCAACCATCAACGGTTATTTTTCCCCCATAGATTTTGTTCCCGGCAATTTAGACTTTTTTGCTCTACTTCTTTTAGCCCAAATCGCCTTTGGTATTGTCATTGGTTATTTTGCCAGTTGGATTGGAGTTAAAAGATACATCAAATACTAACTTGATTAACAAAAAACGCCCTTTTTTGTCGATCTTCCTGTCTTTAACCCTTTTTTTCTTTTTCTTTACTCCTTTTATCAGTCTGGCCGAAGATGTGATCAATGAACTGCAGACCAAAATCAATGAATACACTCAAAAAATAGTTAAATTGGGTCAGGCCCAAAAAACTCTCAAAAACGAAATCAGTTATATCGAATCACAAATTTATCTTACCGCTCTCCAGATCACCCAAACCGAAAATTCAATTGATATTCTCAAACGCGATATTGCCGAACTTAGCCTTAAAATAAGTCAGCTAGACATCAATCTAAATCAGCTTTCGCGGGCCTTTATCATCCAAACCACTCAAAGCTACAAACTTCAAAAAACCTTATCTCCCCTCATTGCTTTTGTCTCCGGAGATTTTAATCAATTTTTAAAACAGCAAAAATACCTCACCGTTGTTCAAAAAAACTCCCAGGACACTCTCGTCAGCATGGAAACGGTTCGCACCAATTATGATCTCCAAAAACAAAAAAAGGCCAAAAAACAAGAGGAACTGGAAGTATTACAGCTTCAACTGGCTGCTCAAAAAAATAACCTTGCCTCCCAAAGAAGCTCCAAGGATCATCTTTTATCTGTTACCCAAAACGACGAAAGTCGTTATCAAAAATTAAAACAAGAAGCCGAAAACGAACTAAGCTCGCTTTTAGCCGCCAAGTTTGTTGGCAAAAGACAAGTAGCCGCGGCTGAAGCCTTGGGGATGATGGGTAATACCGGTTATTCCTTTGGTGATCATTTGCATTTTGGTCTCTATCAGCTTTCCGAATCAGATCTTAACTCCTGGTCTTACCAAAACGATATAGACCCCATGTCCTATATCAATTCTCATCAATGGCCCATGAATGAACCCATTAGAATTACTCAAGGCCGGGGCCAAACTCAATATTCATACCTCTATTCCGATCGTTTTCATCATGGTATCGATATCGTGTCTACCAATAAAACCATTGCCGCCGTCAACGAAGGTGTTGCTTATTTTTTTAGAAACCCCAGTTCAAGTCTGGGCAATCATGTTAAACTCTTTCACCCCGACGGTTACATGACCCTCTATTTGCACATGCAATAAAAAAGCTCACCTCCGGAGGTGAGCTTTTTTTGAGCTCTTTTAATAGCCTCTGGCGTATTTTCGTAAAAACCAACCGAATCCGGCGGTACTCATTACCATTCCCGATTCAAGCAAAAGCCCGGCATCACCGGTGTCGGGAATAGAAGCGCCACCGATAAAATATGAAGCAGTATCGCTATCAGCGATGCTGTCGACTTTAGCTTCGGCCCTATTGGTCATTTGCAAAACTACATTTGATCCCAAACTAGCCGTTTCATCAATTTTACCTCGAATCAAATATGTTCTTTCCTCACCCGGCTCAAGCTTCTCAATTTTCCAGCTTATTTCTCTCTTATTAGCGTCAAAACTACCGGGGTAAAAAATCAAACTTATATTTTTAGGCAAATAATCTCGTAGTTCAATGTTTTTTAGAGTAATATTCCCGCTGTTTCTAATCAGTACCGAATATTCAATCATGTCTTTCCCATAAAACACCTTAACTGTTTTATCAATATTATCCATACTTTCACCATTTGGTACCCATCTTACTTTTTTGTCCAAAACCAATTGGGCGTTACTATCAGGGCCACCATAATACTGGGCCATACTTTTTTTAGGCACCACAATCAAACCGGCAAAAGCCAATAAGACCACTATTTTTGCTAAATTCTTAAAAACCATTTTTTGTTTAATAGTTAAGACTACAGGACATTATAACCCATACTTTTTTTAATTGCAAGTCCGGGGGCTGCAGCCTGTTTTTGCTTTATCAGCAAAACTGTTATACTCCATTATGAAAACCGTAAAACTTCCACAATTGTCCGTTTTCTTTCCCTGTTACAACGAAGCCAAAAACATCAAAAACACCATCGACAAAGCCTTGCCAACTATTAAAAATATTGCTCAAAAATGGGAAATCATCATCATCAACGATGGCTCCAAAGATGATACCGCCAAAATCGCTCTTCAGATACAAAAAAATATCCAAAAACATTCACCCCGCCGTGGCGGGGTTAAAATCATCACCCATAATCCCAACCGTGGTTATGGCGCCGCCCTTAAAAGTGGTTTTTATGGCGCAAAATACGATTGGATCACCTTTACCGACGCCGATGGTCAGTTTGATTTTACCGATATCAAAAAACTTATTCGTCGCCAGCGTCAAACTAAAGCCGACCTTGTTATAGGTCATTATCTTGGTCGGAAAGTCCCTTTTTATCGTCTTTGGGGTTCAAAATTATGGCAACTGGCCGTCTTTATTCTCTTTGGCCTTAATGTCCGGGACATTGACTGCGGCTTTAAACTGGTCAGAAAAGAGGTCATCGATACCATTCCCAAACTGGAAGCCGAAAAAGGACCTTTTATCTCTTCCGAACTTTTAATCAAAGCCAAAAAGGCTAAGTTCAAAATTATCGAAGTGGGAGTCCGTCACTTTAGTCGTCAATCTGGTGTTGCTACCGGCGCCAAGCTCGATGTTATTTTGGCGGGACTTAAAGACCTCTTCTCTCTCTGGTACAGGATTAATTTCAAATCAAGTTAAATATATCACCAATGCTTTCAGCCAAAAAAATCCTTGTTTTTTGTCGGGAAAACCCATTTTTTGTCTTAGTTCTTCTTGCGTCCGCCTTTTGCCGTCTCTATAAAATCGGCCAATATATGGAATTTTTGGGCGACCAAGGTCGTGATGTGATTATTGTCCGGGATTTCTTAAAAAACGGCAACATCTTCTTTATCGGTCCTCAAACCAGCATTGGCAACATGTATTTAGGGCCATACTACTACTATCTCATTGCTCCATCTTTGCTCCTGGCTAGTTTCAGTCCCGTCGGCCCTGCCGTCTTTGTGGCTTTACTGTCAGTCTTAACCACCGTCCTTATCTTTCTGATCAGTAAAAAATGGTTTAATTTAACCACCGCCCTTACCGCTTCTTTCCTTTTTGCCATTTCACCGGTAGTCATTAAATATTCTTCTTTCTCCTGGAATCCCAACATTATGCCTCTTTTTGCTCTTCTCTTTATCTACTTTTTTTCAAAAAGTCTTTTTGATCATCGTCACCAAAATTTAATTTGGGCCGGTCTCTGTTTTATTATGGCCATAAACTCTCATTATTTAGCTTTACTGCTCCTGCCTGTAGCCGCCCTTTACTGGATAATTTATTTTCTAAAAAATTCTCATCAGCAAAAATCTTTCCTCAAGTTTAGCCTCTACGCCCTTGTTGTCTTTCTGGTTTCTCTTCTTCCTCAATTACTTTTTGATCTAAAGCATCAAGGTCAAAATATCAAAGCTTTAATTACTTTTTTCTCGCAAAGAGAAACCACTGTCAACCTTAA
>CAZRAZ010000027.1:0-9086 GCA_964598275.1 uncultured Gammaproteobacteria bacterium
GAATTATCTGCCTCTGATAATGTTGCCGTTTCTTCCGGTACCATCTCCGTCACCGGCTTTGGCGCCGAAACCATTTATGTCGACGGTCGTATTTCCTCCACCATTCCCGACACCGCCTGGCGCCATATTACCATTGTCTCCTCCGCCTCCATCCCCGCCAATACAGTCAATATCGGTAAAGTATCTTCGACCTATTACTCCGGCCAAATTGACGATGTCCAAATTTATAACTACGCCCTCACCTCTACCCAAGTCAAAACTCTTTACAATGGAGGTGCTGTAACCTTTAGGTAAAGCACTCCGTATGTCCCGATGTACACCGGGACCATCGGAGCGCCGTTTCTTTTAATTAACCCCCTCCCCCGCTTATGCTAAATTAAATCATGACATATCGTGTTGTCTTGTACCAAACAGCTCGAGGCAATCGTCCTGTTCGTCAATATATCACTAACTTAGATAATTCAACCTTCGCCAAATATCTCCGCCTTATCAATCTACTTACTCAATCCGGTCCTAACCTTGGCATGCCTTACTCCAAAAGATTAACCTCACATCTTAACGAGCTCCGAGTCCTTGGTAAAAATTCTATTCGAGTCATCTATACCCAAATTGACAACATTTATGTTCTCCTTCACGCCTTTCAGAAAAAAACTCGAAAAACTCCCACGAGGGAGATTCAAACAGCAGAATCCCGACGCTTGACACTCATATAACGTATATGTTATATTAAACCATGAAAAGAGATATAACAAAATTTGAAAGTTTTCAAAGCGTTCTCAAAGAAGCCCTCAAAGATCCCAAAATCAAAGCTGAATATGATCGCCTTGGCCCCGAATATGAAATTATCGCCGCTATTATGCGCCAACGCGCCAAAAAAGGCTTAACCCAAAAACAACTGGCTCAAAAAATGGGCACCAAACAATCCGCCCTCTCCCGCCTTGAATCCGGCACCTACAATCCCTCCCTAGCCTTTCTCAAAAAAGTTGCCACTGCCCTCGACGCCAAACTTCACATCACCCTCTCTTAATTTAAAACCCTCTACAACAATGAGAGTGTTAGCTTTAACTAACACTACTCCGTATGTCCCGATATATACCGGGACCATCGGAGCGCCGTTTCTTTTGATTAATTTTTCCGTAGGGGTCGACCCGCCTATCGGACGGGCAGGTTTATCAAACCCGCATTCGTCAAACCGACACCATCCGGGTTTCATCAATGAAACCCCTACACATCACATCCACCCTGTACGGGTTTTGCGCGCAAAACCCCTACCAAATTCCAACACATAAAATCAGGACGACAAACACGCCGCCGTTTCGTTTAATTAATCTTCCGTGGGGGTTTGATTTATCAAACCCCCACCTTAAACATTTTGTTATTATTAATTCATAGCCATGTCAAAATGCACTATCATTTTTTATATCTCCTCCAATGGCCAAAAACCAGTAGAAACTTTTCTTGAAAAAAATCTTTCCGTTAAAACAAAAACCCTTAGAATTTTATCTAATATTAAAGAATATGGTCTTAGTTCCGCCATCCCCCACATCAAAAAACTTTCCGGTACTCCATTTTGGGAAATCAGAATTCTCGGTAAAAATAATGCTCGAATTTTCTATGCCATTCAAAATAAAGACATCATTATTCTTCTTCACGGCTTTAACAAAAAAACTAAAAAAACTCCTCTCCAAGAAATTGCTATCACCTACAAAAGATACAAAGACATCATTGACTAATATATCCTAAAAGATATATAATAACCTTATGAAAACAAGAAAATATACTACATTTGAAGAATACCTCGAAAAAAGCTTAAAAGACCCCATTTTTAAAAAAGCCTGGCAAGAATCGGAAGCAGAATATCAAATCGCCAGACAAATGATAAAAAACAGGATCAAATATAAACTAACTCAACGTAGTCTGGCCCAAAAAGCCAATACCACCCAAGCTGTTATCTCCCGTCTGGAAACCATGTCCGCCAACCCTTCTCTGGCCTTACTTCAAAAAATCTCCACCGCCCTTAATCAACCTCTTCGCTTCATCATCCAACCCTAAGCACAACCTTTATCTCATTTGTGTCCCCTGTCTAACCTAAAATTTTTGAAGTTGGAATTTACAACAACAGTAGTGTTAGCTTTAACTAACACTACTCCGTATGTCCCGATGTACACCGGGACCATCGGAGAGGCACCGTTTCTTTTGATTAATTTTCCGTAGGGGTCGACCCGCCTATCGGACGGGCAGGTTTATCAAACCCTTTATCCCACAAAATCTAAATAATTCTCTTTGTTTACCACCTTCACCTTCTGACCATAAGTTTCCCAAAACGCCTTTGGTGTCCGTGCCTTTTTATCCTGTCCAAATTTAAATTCAAATGCCTTCAATTTCCCATTCTTCATCTCTACCCAATCTATTTCCGCCTGATCCCATGTCCGCCAAAAATAACAATCTACCGCCTCCCTTTTGTACTCAAACCTTTTCATTCTTTCCACCGCCAAAAAATTTTCCCACAACCTGCCCGTATCCAGCCGAGACGCCAATGGCATAAACTGCCCTATCAGCGCATTTCTAATCCCTGTATCCCAAAAATAATATTTTTTACTCTTCACCACTTCTTTACGCAAATTTTTACTATATGCCCCCACTTCAAAAATCACAAAACCTTGTTTTAGCAGTGACAAATATCTTTGTACCGTTTTAACATCAATCTCCAATTTACCCGCCAATCCCGACAGCGACACCTCCAATCCTACCTGAAAAGCCAATAAAGTTGTCAATCTTCTTAAAGTCTCCGGCAAGTTTATATCCGCCAACAGCAACACGTCCTTAAACAAATAATCAGCCACAATTGATTTTAAATATGCCTCTTTTTCGTTATTTTTTGTCAGTTGCCTTAAATATGGATAGCCTCCATATATCAGCTGTTGCTCCAACAATGTCAGTTTTTGATACTCTTCAATCCCCGCCGTCAATTCTACTGTCGACAATGGATACAAACAATACTTAATTGCTCTGCCCGTTAACGGCTCTTGTATTCCGGCTGACAGTGCCAACGACGACGACCCGCTGACATAAAACTTCTTCGTCGGAAATTTATCTATCATAATCTTTAGCGCCAAGCCGATATTGTCAATTCTCTGTGCCTCATCAATTACTACATACTCAAACTTATCCACCAATGCCGATAATTTTGTTTCCGCTGTCGTGCCCAAAGCCTCCCGAGCTTCCTCGGTGTCCCCATTAAACCAAGTCAATTTCTCTTTTTTTACTCCCAACTGTTCCATTAACTGTTGCAACAATACGGTTTTTCCCACTCTTCTTGGACCATAAATAATGTTTACAAATCCGTCTTTTTGGCCTTTTACAATGGCGTTTGTCACTATTCTCTTAATCATTTCCTCATAATAATACCAATTTTATAGACGCCTGTCAACATAATAATACTCATTTTGTGGAATTGACCTTCTTCCCCACCACCTCCACCGCTTCTCAAAGTCTTATCGAATTATCTGCCTCTGATAATGTCGCCGTTTCTTCCTCCATCCCCGCCAATACAGTCAATATCGGCAAAGTATCTTCGACCTACTACTCAAATTAAAACCCTCTATAACAACAGTAGTGTTAGTTTCAATTAACACTACTCCGTATGTCCCGATGTACACCGGGACCATCGGAGCGCCATTTCCTTTAACTAACCCTCTCTCAAAATACTAAATACTAGATCCCGCCACGGCACAAACTCCACCCCTTCCCTCTCCATCCTTTCTCCCAAATGAATCACCACTGCCCTTAAAGGCTTATATCTTTTCAAAAAATTTCTAAACGACCGGCTGATTTTCGGCTGAGTCAACTTTTTAAATTTAACCTCAATTGCCTCCACTCCCTTGCCCTTATCAATCACAAAATCCACCTCGGCTTTATCTTTAGTTCGATAAAAATGCGCCCTCTCCGGCGGACTCGCCTTTTCTTTCAACTGAAGATAAACAAAATTCTCAAACAAATGGCCGTCTTTGCCTATCTCCTTCAGTTCAAACCTCCCTTTTGCAAAATTGGCCATTCCCAAATCCTGAAAATAATATACCGGAGATTTGCTGATTTCCGATCTGGCATTTCTAAAAAACGGCGTCACCTTGTCAACAATAAAAGTTTTCTCCAAATACCACAAATAGTCCGAAACCGTATTTAAAGCAATCCCTAAAGTCGATGACAATTCCGACAGGTTCACCATACTACCTATCTGATTGGCCAAAAGATAAACCAAATTGGTCAAACTATCTATTTTTTGCACCCTCAATAAATAGGCTATGTCTTTTTGAATATAACTTTGATAAATTTCCGTTATCACTTGCCTTTTTTCCTCAATGGTTTCCGCCAGCACCACCCTTGGGTATCCTCCGAAACTCAAATATTCCAAAAACAGATTCTCCCCTTTGATTTTCTCCGTTTGTAAAAAAGCTTTCAACTTACCCTCGTACCTATAATCCGTCTTAAAATCCAAAAACTCTTCAAAAGAAACCGTCGCCAGCTCAAACACCCTTTTTCTGCCGGCCAATGATTCATGAATTTTTTCCTTAAGCTCGACACTGCCCGAGCCGGAAACAATAAATTTATAAGGCAATTGTCTGTCGTAAAGCCCTTTTAAAAACAATCCCGCATTTTCCTTTCTCTGAATTTCATCAATAAAAACAAAACCCCTTTGCTTGCCTATTTCCAGCTTAATTTTGGTCAAAAGTTTTTCCTGTGACTCAAAATGCGGCCGATCCGTATCTAAATCCAAATTTAAAAATACCGTCTTTTTTCCCGCTTTTTTCAGCTCATCCTCAAGCCATCTCATCAAAGTTGTTTTCCCCGCCTGGCGCGGCCCCACAATTAAACTTATTTCCGGTTTATTTAAATGATCTTTCAACTCGCTAAACAACTTTCTTTTAATCATATATACAGTTTAACCCGATAAATTTAAAAGTCAAGTATAACAATTCTCGCCCTCACCCCATTACAAATTAAAACACTATATAACAACAACGAAGCTGTTTCCCTTAATTAATCTAAAACTTTTGAAATTTTACTTATTCTTAATTTCAACAACCCCACCGTCTCTTCCTTCAATTTCTCCTTCACCCAATCCTTTCTACTCGGTGTCAGCAACCCGCCCAAACCCTTTAATATATCCTTGTTATCAAAATCTTCCAACTGTTTGACACACTTTTTTAGCAATTGATCAAATTTCATTCCCGATCTTTCCTCTACTATCTTTTTATTTATCGGCAATCGCCTTGTCAAGAAAAACCACACGTCATAAATGTCTCTGCTGGTCTTCCCCATCCGTTCATACATCGCCATCAGCTTGTGGGCAAACAAATCCTCCTTCACCATCACCAGCATCGACACCCCCAAATAATTTTTTAACTCATATTTCGACCCAAACTGGCGTCTATTTATTTCCACCTTTACTTTTTGCTGTGCCACGTTTGACGTGTGCTGTCCCGTTTCATACGACACCAAAAAAAACAAATTAAACCTCTTTTTATAAGCCTCCTTTAAACTGCCATACTTTTTAACAATCTCTTTCACTTTCTCAAAAACTTCATCTTCTTTACTCTCGTCCAACAAATCCAAGTCGACGTCTACCGAAAACCGATCTAAGCCATAAAACATCAAAGTCGCCGTGCCACCCTTAAAACCCAAAAACGGCGCCATACTGCTATCGCCATAAATATCTTTCAATATTTGAAACAAAACAGTTTTATGAATAGATATATCTAAAGTCATTTTAATTTTCTTAAATCAGAAACCGTTTTAGCTAATCTCTTATTTTTATAAATCGGTAAAATCTCAAACACTGTCTCCCAATTTATCCCTCTAAAATTGTCGATTTGATAATCACCAAAATAAAGCGTATCCAAAAGCGCCCTTTCAGCCGTAGCCACAGAAGTATTATTTGTATGTTTTACTCCCATCGAATTTACCAATACCGAATCTTTAATTTTTCTAAATATATATTTTTGCCCATCAACCTCTATCTCCCGGGTTAGATAGGACGCTACTGTCATCCTTTCTTGATATTGAAAAATTAACCCTTCTTTTGCCAAAACCGTCTCAAAGCTAACATATGCCGGAGTAAAAATCTCGACTGCCAACTCCGATTTATCATAGTTTGTCTCTTTAGCATACAATCCCCGCCGAATTCTATAAAGATCTCCTTTTTTTACATAATAATTTAATCTCACCCGAGTCGCCTTTATATTCTCCTCCCGCCACAATATAACAATATCCGTTACCGAAAACACAGTTTTTTCAGATCTTAAAATTGTTGTTAAATAATCTCCCTTGTCCATATTTAAACCGAATATTAGCTTTAAACTAACTTACAGTTTAAATATACCCAATTTATTCCACCCTGTCAACCCTCTCTTCCCCTACCCCAACCTTACTTCCAATTTCATCTTTATTTTTTACCCGTCAAAAAATCCAAATAATTATCTTTATTTACTGTTTGGAATCCGGCATTTTTGTAAGAAGTTATCCACGATTTTGATGGTTTTGATATTTTAGTTCCATATTTAAATTCATAACCGGTCAAATTTCCCGACTCTTCCTCAATCAAATCAATTTCCGAGCCACTCGTCAATCTCCAAAAATAGTGACTAAACTGCCGACGGGAATAGGCAAGAAACTTCATTCTTTCCAGAATTAAAAAATTCTCCCATAACGAACCAACATCGTTCCGGTTATTAAGAAAATTAAAGTTTCCGATAACTGCATTCCTCACTCCTAAATCGTAAAAATAAATTTTATCCATTTTGGAGACTTCTTTTCTTAAATTACGGCTAAAACCACCTAGTCTAAATACCACGTATGATTTTTCTAAAAGATCAATATATTTATCCACTGTCACTCTCCCTAACTCTAAAACTCCAGCCAACTCTGTTATTGACACCTGTGATCCTACTTGAAACGCCAACAACTTTAATAAATCCCTTATTTTTCTCGAATTTTTAATTCCGTCAAAATCCAATAAATCCTTGTAAAGATAATTATCCAATAAATTTAGTAAATATTCTATTTTAGCCTCCATCCCTTTCAGGGAAAAAATTTCCGGGTATGAACCAAACACTAACCTCTCTTCTAAGCTTTCTTTCAATTCAAAAGGGGTTAATATCTTGCCCATCTCTTCTTGAGAAATGGGATACAATTTATAGGTATAGACTCGGCCGGTTAAAGGTTCACTTACCTTACTCGACAAATCAATCGACGAAGAACCTGTTGCTAAAACCTTAAGTTCGGGAAATTCGTCTAAAATAATTTTCAAACTCAAACCAATTTCCGGAATTCTTTGGGCCTCATCTACAAACAAGGCTTCGTATCCCGCCAACATCATTTTCAACTTCGGTAATTCCCTACTTACTATCACCTCCCACCAATCTCCTCGCCGATCGCCATTTAACACCAACGTTTCCCAATTTTTTTTTGCCAAGATATCATTTACTAAAGTCGTTTTACCCGCTTGCCTCGGACCATAGATAACTATCCCTTTTTTACTTTCATCAAAATGCTTCAAAATATTATCTTCAATACACCTTTTTATTTTCATATAATCCCAATATACTCCATTTCCGTCAGTCTGTCAACCATAATACGGCTTCTTCCGTTCGTCGACAATCCAAATCCCGCATTTACAAAACCAAACACCACCTGGGTTTCATAAATGAAACCCCGCCTGCTTTTACCCCAGCCTTACTTCCAGCTTCGTCCCCAAAGCGTCAGCCAACCGTTTCAAAAAATTCAAACTCGGATTTCTCCTTCCTCCTATCTCAAATCTGGACAATGCCGATTGCGTCGTTCCCATTCTCACCGCCAACTGCTTCTGTGTTATTTTTTTCTTGTTTCTTAATCTAATAATATCGCTAATAATCTGATATTCCACCTCCAAATCATCGTAGGCCTTTTTCACCTCCGGATCAGCTAATATTTTCTTTTTTATGCTTTCCCAATTATCCATATCGATAATATAGCACAAACGCTATATAGAAGTCAACCTCCTCGTCGCTGTCAATAACTCCTTTTTTGGTATTTTTCGACCCTTCTTAATAAACCAATGCGCCACATATATCTGTTTTCCCTTTATGGAATACAAAATTCTCACTTTCTGTTTACCGCTGGTTCTCAACTCCCACAAATCGTTATTAATTCTTTTTGCAAACGGCATTCTCAAATCCAATCCATGTTCTTTTAAAAAAGACATATCTCTTGCCACACGGGTCAAAACATCTTTCTCTAACCTATCTATAAATTTGTCAAAATCATCCCGCTTTAATATATACAGGTCATATTCCACACTTCATTATGTCACATTTATTATTAAGCCGACAAATCTATCCTTGTATGGGCGGAGCAACTGTTCCACAACGGAGGGACTAAGGAGTTTAATTTTAAAAGGGGGGAAACCTGCCTGCCGGTTTACCCGCCAGTGGAGGACAGACAGATTGGGTTAATTAGAAATTTTCTGTTTTCAATCTCTAAACGTCACCATTACCGTTTGCGGTATCTCCACTCCCTCCACCGTTGCTCCCAACTCAAATTGTCCCTCTTTGCCCGATACCATCTCAAAAGCCACCCTGCCATTACCGTCACTTACTCCGCTATTCTCCACTATTCCATCCATCCCCGACAACACCACTGCTTTCCCCGGCACTGCCCGTCCTGCATCATCCATCAAAAACACATTTACTTTGCATTTATCCTCCCCGTCAGCCTTAGCCAACAATCTCTCTCCCAGTACATAAGAATCAGATAAGGATACTTTTGTTCCCACTCCCGCCTGCGACACCGTCACCAATACACTTGGTACCACCCTGGCAGCCAAAAAATACAATCCTCCCACCGCTATTACTCCAATTCCCAAACCCATCAACAAACTTCTCTGCATTTTCATTTCATCTTAAATATACAAATAAACGCATTTAAAGTCAAATATAACCCAAAATATCAATCACCCTTCCCGTCTGCCAAGCGATTTTTTTAGACAACATCTACTCATCTTTCCACCATTTTCTTCATTCTACCTTGCTCCAAAATCATTTTCTTCATCC
>CAZRAZ010000028.1:0-9016 GCA_964598275.1 uncultured Gammaproteobacteria bacterium
CGGTGACGGAGATGGTACCGGAAGAAACGGCAACATTATCAGAGGCAGATAATTCAATAAGACTTTGAGAAGTAGAAGCGGGCTTAATCCAAAAACTTAAAGCGGCGGCGCTGGTGCCGATGTTACCAACAGAAAGATAATCATCTGTGCCGTCAAAATTGAGAGAAGAATTAATTTTGCCTGTTGCTCCATTGGTCCAGGCGGAGGCGGTGGAACCGATAGAGCAGGTGCCGGCGGTATTTTGACTGCCGGAGGCGCCAATAGAGAGAGTGCCATTGAGGGCGGAGTTATAGGGGTCGTTGGTGGAGTGAATAGTGGTGCCCTGACACTCGTCTAGCTTGTAATGGGCGATGGGTTTGCCCCGATTATAGTCCCAGGCAATCTGGGCAGGGGATCGGGCATAATTATAAATCCTAACTTGGTCAATTTGCCCAGCAAACCATTGACTTGCATTTGCCTCTGCAATCATGAGTTGTACTGTTTGGCCTGAAACGGTCATGGTCGTAGTTAGTTTTGGAACTCCATCAATATACAATATTGTTCCATTCCCTACTGCAGATTGAAAACTAAAAGCAACATGGTGCCATTTATTATCGTTTAAAGAGATACCTGTTCCGCGTTGACTACTAGTCCCCCAATCGTAAATTTCAAACTGATTGTTGAATAGAAACATTCCATATGCTAGTTGCTTAGCAACAATACCCCTATGACCGGAACCAGCGTTGGAAGTTTTAATCCAGGCTTCAACAGTGCCTGTGCTTATTTGAAGTGAGCTTTGGTTACCGGCAGTTACTCTTTGGTTTGAGCCATTAAATTGGAGTGATTTTCCAATTTTTCCACTAACCCATGAAGTGCCGGAAATGATATCTCCATTATTCCCATTCCCGCTGGTGTCATAGGCAGTGGTACCGATACCTTCATTGAAATCCCATCTTGCGACAGGCGGGGAACAAACGGCAGTATCGCCCGGGATGCAATATTCCTGGCTGGCGGCGGTATTGGGGGCGGTATTGCCGGTGCCGCTTGACAAACTTCCCATCACAATCGCTTTTCCTTGGTTGTAATCTGTTTTGACTTCGTCGGAGGTTAAAGCGTAGTTGTAGATTTTGACGTCATCGAGTTGACCGGTGAATTGGTAACTGAATGCACCACTTTCGCCAGTATTATAGTCAAGACCAATGTGGGCAAGGGCATTATTTGTTCGCGCTGTTCCGGTTTGAACAACAGTATTATCTAAAATGCCGTTAATATAAAATTTAACGCTTGATCCGTCCCAAGTAGCGGTGATCAGTGACCATTGATTGAGCGATACAGACCTTGTCGATTGATGAGCGACTCCGGCTACCCACAATTGGATTCTGCCAGTAGTTGTGTAAAGACCAAACCACCAGGCAGTTGAATAGGCTTTTGCTATTACTGTGTGATAACCGTGATCAGTGAAAGACGTAGGGTAGACCCAGGCACTCCAGGTGCCAGTGGTGATGTCCAAGGCAGAATTATCTTGTAATTCTACATAATCGTTGCTTCCATCAAAACTCAAAGCTTTTCCGAATTTTCCATCATTGGTCCAAATGGGGGCGGAGTTGCCGGCGCCAAAAACTCCGCTTAAACCAACGCCGGCGTTGCCCCAGTTTTGAGTGACGGAGCCATAGCCTTCGTCGAATTTATAGTGAGCGAGGGCGGAGGCGATGGGCGAGCCGACGGCTGGATGCCCGGCGTTCATGTCCTCAACTATTTGTTTTTGAGTGCGGGCGTAATTATAGATTCTCACTTCGTCGATAATTCCTTTAAAGTGACGGGAAACAGCGTTGTCAAGGAGTAATGTTCCTATGGCAGGTTGAGTTCCAACACTGGGAGCAGACGCCGCATTGGTGGCTATTTGCGTTCCGTTAACGTAAAGACGCTTATTAGTACCGTCGTAAGTTGCAATAACGTGATACCATTGACTAGCATTAAAGGTGTAGTTTACCGCGTAGGTGTCTCCCCAGAAATAGAATTTTAAAGAAGTATTACTAGGTATAGCTAAACCATAACCTCCATTTCTTGAGTATATTTGAGCGTCGGAATTCTGTCCCGAAGAAGGATTAACCCAAGCACTAATAGTAAAAGACGTGGTTGGTTGAAGACTTACTGCGTCAGTAAGAGTAATCTGATCATCAACTCCATCAAACTTTAGCCCCTTTCCAAATTTTCCCGCCGTCCACGTTGGCGCGGAACTTCCTGTTCCTAAACCCCCGTTATTCCCATACCCGCTTGAGTCATAAGCGGAACTGCCCACGCCTTCGTTGAAGTTATAATATGCAACAGGGCCAGGGGCCCATTCGTAAAGCTGGCGGACTTCGGACGCGCTTAAAGCGCGGTTATAGATACGGACTTCGTCGATAGAACCTGCCCAATAACCTCCCCAACCCCTCCAACCTATCCGGAAACTAGAAGACGAATCACTAAGCAATGGTCCGATTATTGTTGGTTGTTGGGAATAGGTACTTTCAGTGCCGTCTATGTATATGTGTACTTTACGGTCAGCGAGATTATTATAGCTGACAACAACATGGTGCCATGATGAGAGTGTAAAACGGTTATCGTTGGTAGTTGTTGAATAAATAGTCCAATCTGATTTAGTAAGAGCAAAAGTTACGTTTGAAGAAGTTTTTAAAAATCTCCATCCTGAACTTCCGCCATCATCTTTCGACATAAACCACTCGTTATTAGTTGGTTTCGCCCAAAAAGCGATTGTTATTTGGGTGTTTGGTAGATCATCAAGAGAAGAAGCGCTACCCATGTTTGCATACTGGCTTATGCCGTCAAAGATCCCTCCATTTCCAAACTTTCCAGCGCCGGTGGTGGGAACGGTGGAGCCGACACCGACGCCGTGGTTGGAGTTGCCCGAGGAATCAATTACTTCTCCGGCTGCGCCGGACCATGAGGCTTCATCCATTTTCCAATAGCCAACTAGACCTTCGGAAAAAGAGGAGGCGAGACCGGATTGGGCGCCTTTGGGGGCGCCAAGATTGACGGCCACGCCTTTGGCGGCGGCGGCTTTGGCTTTGCCGGCGTTGTAGTCGGTTTTGATCTCTGCAGCGGTGCGGGCATAGGGATAAATTTTAACTTCATCAAGGAAACCATTAAATTTTGCCCCGGAAGCGTAAGCTTTTCCAACATAACCAGTGTTTAAAACTGTATTTATTCCCGACAAAGTGGCTGTTCCGGCATTTTTTCCGTTAATATAATAAATGACATTTCCGGATCCATCTATTGTTACCGCTATATATTGCCAACTATTTGTGGATAAAGGACTTGTTGAACAAGAAGAGGCATTGGTATTATATTTCCCTACTATAATTTTGTTTGCATCGACTCCACTACATGTAACAAATATCAACATTTGTTCAGATGTTTCTGTTCCGTATCCAAGGAATCCTGCCCAATCAACGGAAACGGAATTTGGTTTCACCCACATAGAAATAGTTCTAGCACCACTCCCAGCCGGTAGTTTTGTATCTGTAAAACTCACATAATCATTACTTCCATCAAACTTCAAACACTTCCCGGAAACGCACATATCTTCTGTCTGCCAAGCGGGGGCGGAGGAGCCGGCGCCGAAGGCGCCGTGGTTGCGGTTTGACGAAGAATCATAAGCGGTGGTGCCGACACCCTCGTCGAAGGACCAATAGGCAACAGGGGCTTTGGAGATTTCTTCGGTGGAGGAGAGGGAGGAGGTGGGTTCGGTGGAAGCGTATTTACGAATAAATACCCAGTCAAAATCAGCATTAAAAGTTTTTAAGGTACTAGTTTGATTTGTTGACCAATAGCCAAGCATTAAATAAACGTTCTGAGAAAAACTATTTCCATAGTTTTGAGTAGTTCCATTTCTGTCCCAAGTTGTAGAATTTGTCAAAAATTTGTGTCTAATAATATAGTTTGTGCCAGTCGTCCAAGTAAGCCAGTTTGTATAGTTGTCATAATTGCCATCAGCGTTGTAATCAATATAAGTCTCTTCGTGAGAATCTGTTGAAGAGGCAAGAAAATAGGAAAGATAGGTATTTCCAGATAGAGAACTTCTTAGATTAAATCCAACTGCTTGACTGTTTATGGAATTAATCGACAATTTTGACTCAAACACCTTATTAGCAGTACTATAAGTGTTAATTGTATTAATCACGGGGTTATTTCCACTACCGGAATATTGAAGATTTAATTTAGAACCAGAAACGGAATAATTTCCACCGCCGATGTTTGCCGCTGTCCATTTTCCAGTGGTGAGAGAATTTCCACTAAAATCATCAAAAAACTCAAAGACTTTATCACCACTGACGACATTTGTAGCGCTGGGATTGCCGTAGTAGACATAGACTGTTCCGCCGGAGGAGGGGATGGATGGGGCTTTGACCCAGACTTTGGTGTCGGTGACGGCATTACAACCGGGATTATTTTCTTCTAGCCAATGAGGCAGTAACTTGCCGCCTTGGTCGGTGATTCTAATATCATCACAATCGGACTGCATTTTGCCGGAAGCGATGAGGGCGGAGGTGCCGATGCTAATACTAACCTGGAAATCAGTCAGAGTGGTGCCGACACTATTGGTGATATTGACGGCTTTGCGATAATGCCAGCCGTCGTCAAACCATCCCGCTGCTGCGGGATTCGGCTTTTGAAGCCTCGCCAGCAGAATTATGGGAATGAGAAGAAAACAGAGGATGATGAGGAGGGATTTGTAAGAGAGTTGATGCAGGATTTTCACGGATTTTTTTTAAAAAATGATTTACACTGATTGGGAGCGGATTTGCACGGATGCGGATCCGGCGTCCAGATTAACCGGTGAATTTGTAAGTGATTGCTACCAAAGTTTACCAATAAACCGAGTTTAATATCGGTGGTTTTTAGGTAATGAAGCAATTGTTGCCGAAAGCTTTGGGGCATGAAAGTGACGGCCTTTAATTCTAAAATTATTTTATTGTCGATTAAAAAATCTGGTCGGTAATTGCCCACCTTTTTGTCTTTATATTTGACAGCTAAACTTTTTTCTCTTTGGTAAGGTATGTTTTTTTCTTTGAATTCTTCTTCCAGAGCTTGTTGGTAAACAGATTCTTTGTGACCAAAACCAAGGGAATTGTAGACAGCAAAGAAACAGCCCCGAAGTTGGTAGGTCAGATCGGCGTAAATCAGTTGTTTGTCGGTGTTAATCATGTTTTTTTCTTTTAATGGGAGTGGGGGAGGAATTGTTGGCCCAGGTGCGGATGAGGTGGCGGAAAAATTCGCTTTTGCTGGCGTATTGGCCACGGGAGACAGTTTGGTTGACAAGGGCGTTTAGTTGAGGGGTGAGGGAGATGTTGACGATAGCGCGCATTAAATAACTGTAATACAAAGTGTGTGGTTTGTAAAGAGGGGGGTACGTCACACAGATCGTCACACCTCCGGGGAGTCAGATCGTCACACCTCCGAGGACGTACCGCCTGCGGGCTACCTCGGAGGAGGTGACTAACCACGGAGGAGTGACTTATTTGAAGTTGACAAACAGATAGGGATGGTCTAAAATGGATTTAGAAAGGTACAAAAATGTCTACTTTACTGAAACCAATATTAGTGAGAGAGGAACTATTAAACAGGGGAATGAAAATATTCTCTATAAGGGATTTTAGACGACTTTTTGATTTGTCCGACCACCGAGCCAAATATTTTTTGGAAAAAGAGAGCAAGGCTGGTTTTTTATGGCGTTTGAAAAAAGGACTTTATGGTTTGAAAACCGATATGCCGGCGGAAGAAGAAATTGCCAATAGGTTGTATCGGCCGTCTTATATTTCTTTTGAGTATGCCTTGGGTTACTATAATATTTTGCCGGAAATGAGTTATTGGGTAAGTAGCGCGACGACTAAGGCAACGCGGGATTTTGAGATAGAAGACAAAAGTTTTGCTTATTTTAAAATTAAAAGACAGGCTTATGTCGGTTATAAGTTAGTCAAAGAGGCAGGAAAATCGTTTTTGATGGCCGAACCGGAAAAGGCGGTGGCGGATTATCTTTATTTTGTGGCTTTGGGTAAAAAACCGATAAATGAAAGGTTAAACATAAAATTTTTGGATAAAAGAAAGATAAAGGATTATACCCGGCTTTTTGGCAGAGGAAAATTATTAAAATTAGTAGATAAATTATGATTGATCAGGGACAAATAAAAAAGTTAGCGGTAAGTTGTCAAAGTTTAGAATTAAATGTCAGGCGGGAATATTATCAGCATTTATTTTTGTCTTATTTTTATCAGCAGAAAAATAGTGAAAAAGTTTATTTTAAAGGAGGAACGGCTTTGCGGATTGTTTATGGCAGTCCGCGGTTTTCGGAAGATTTGGATTTTAGCGCTGATTTGAAAAGTAAGTCGGCTTTGGAAGAAGTGATTTTGGCAACTTTGGAGGAAATTCAAAGAGAAAATATAATGGTTGATTTGAAAGAGGCTAAAGAAACGAGCGGGGGATATTTGGCGATAGTGGTGTTTGACGGAACAGAGATTCAATTGCAAATTTCTTTGCGGGAAAGCGGTAAAAAATCGGAGATAGTTACTATAGCTTCGGATTTTATACCGCCGTATACAATAGTAGTTTTAGCGCAAGAACAAATGGTTTCAGAGAAAATTCGGGCTTTGTTAAGCCGGCAGAAACCAAGAGATTTTTATGATTTATATTATATTTTGCGGGCCGGTTTGTTAGCTTTGGATCAAAAGAAGTTATTGACAGAGGTGGTTGGTATTTTAGAAAAAACGAAAATTAATTTTGAATCAGAGTTAAAGCTGTTTTTGCCAAGGAGTCATTGGGCGGTGATTAGGGATTTTAGAAAGACATTGGAAAGAGAAATAGGAAGGAATTAGGGAGTGACTGACCCCGGAGGAGTGACTGTTTGAAGTTGACAAGGTTTGGCAAAGTTTGCTAAAATTAATCATGACAACAGTAAACATATCATTAACTAGTGACCAGCTGACTTGGATTAATAAAAAGGCAGAAGACTTGGGTTTTGCCAACAGAAGTGAGTTTGTGAGAAATGTGTTGAGATTTTTGGCAAAAAGAGATGATCTGTTGGCTGATGTATCTGATTATCCCTTTGTTAGTCCGAAAACCAGAAGTAAAACAAAAGTGGTGAAGGAATTTGCTAATACGGGAAAATATAGTAAGGAGTTTTTGAAGGATTTGGAAGAGGGGTTGTCCAGATCAAATTATTTTGATAAATGAAAATAATAAAAATAGATTCGGAAGTAGAGAGATATTGGCAGTAACGGATTATCGATAAAGGATTTAGGAAAAGGCGAGGGTGAGAGGGATTAAGAAAAGGAAACTTGAAGTTCCGAGTTTAGAGCACTAGCTACTCTTTTCAATAAAGACAAGGACGGGTTTCCATTCATGGCCTCAATTCTTGAAATTGCGGCTTGAGAAGTGCCAATTTTTTGAGCTAAATCTCTTTGTGACATTTTTTTTGCTATTCTAGCCTCAATTAGTTTGCAGGCGAGTTTGTATTCTACCTCGCTTTCTTCCCAAACTTTTTTAAACTCCGGATCTTTGAGACTTTCCCGAAGATCGTCTTTGAAAGTGTATATTTTTTGTTTATTCATGTAGTTATGATATCAGATATGATGTCATAGTCAATGATCGGATTGCCAGGTGTGATATCTATTCATGGATATTTGAATCTTCCCTCGGTTACTCGGGATTTCGCTTCGCTCAACTTTTCGAGGTGTTTTTTTAGTTTTTTTAATAAAAAACGATATTGAGGGATTGGGGGAGGTTGTCGCTACCGACGGAGGCGGAGATGAGAAATTTACCGACAACAGAAGAGGTGAGATCGAAGGTGGCTTTGCCGTATTGGTCGGTTTGAGGTTGAATGGCTTTTTGAGAAAGAGGGGCGGGGAGAGATAGAGTGACGGTTTGGTTGGCAACGCCCAAGCCCTGGCCGTCGAGAATAAAGACGGTGATGCGGATGAATTGCTGACCGTCGGCTTTGGCGGCAACCGGGGAGGCAAAAAGATAGGAGTTGGCGGTGATGGGAGTAGAGGAAGGAGAAGAGGCGCGGTTTAAGAAAATAAGGGGGCGGTAGATGAAGAGAGCAGCGATAAGAAGAGTGAGAGGGAGAAGGATGAGAGGGATTAAAAGTTTGCGGTTCATTTAGGGGTTGATGGTAATGGTAAGGGAATGGTTGAGAGCGGTGGCCAGACGTTCTAAAAGAGCTAATGAGGGTTTTTGGGTGCCGGTTTCTAATCTGGAAATAACCGGTTGCTTACTGCCGATTTTGACGGCGAGGTCTTGTTGGCTTAGTTTTTGTTGTAGACGAAGATTGATTAAGTTTTTGGCCAGTTGATATTGGTACTCAATTTTGTCGCTTTCAGCTTTTACTGCTTTGTTTTTGAGTAGTCTTTTTTGGTATTGTGACCAGGTGGTGAGGTTTGTTAGTTTTCTTTTCATGACTAGATTATAACTTATTTGTTATAAGAATTCAAGAGTTCTTTTGGTGGCAAGTTTGATTTCTTTAATGGGTGTTTTTTTTGATTTTTTAATAAAAACGTGAGCGATTAAGAAAGATTGTGAATTTACGGTGGAAAAAAGAAGTCTGATTTGTGGATGTCCGGTAATTCTTAACTCGAAGATATCCGGTTTTTGTTTAATTTTTTTGAGCCATTTGGTTTGAAGTAAAGTAAGCCCGTAAGTTTCTAATAATCGGAGGCCATTTCTGATTTTGGCGATATTTTTTGGATTTTGTTGGTTAATAAAGTCGGTGATGGGTTGTTTGTCAGAAACAGTTTTGTATAGGTAAATTTTGTAGGAGGACATTTATATTTTAAATTGAGATTTTTTCGGGGAGAGCTCGATTTGGGGGTGAAGCGATGACTGGTAAAGCTAATGGCACCGGGTAATAGTGGCGGCGGCGGAAGAGAAGAAAGTAAAAAATAAGGGAAAGAGGGATGATAAGAAGAAAAAGAAGAAGGAAAGAAAAAAGGCGGGGGAGGGAATAGAAGAGGGTGTTGGATTTGGGAGAAGGGTTGTCCTG
>CAZRAZ010000029.1:0-8965 GCA_964598275.1 uncultured Gammaproteobacteria bacterium
GTGCATTGGTCGGTCTAACCGTATTGCCTGTTACCGGCGTGTTGGTTAACACTGGTGTGTTTACCGCGCAAACACAGTTCTCTTTGTCGGGACAACTTGACTTTCGACATCTATTGCTCGTCCCCGTCCAGGTGCAGGTGTTTCCTCCCAAGCACAAAACATTTGTCCCATTACACGGATCATTACAAGCGCGATATTCTACTGCCGCCGTCGTCGGCGTTAAAAAGGCAATTTTGATATCTGTAGGTATAGCAGTTGGTCTTTGAGTAGGAGTTGGAGTGACCATTATTGTTGGGTTTGAAAGAATAATCCCGTTGCTATCAGCATAACCGGCTACTGCGTAAAAAGAAGGTTTTAAAGTTTCCCCCTCATTTAAGGTTCTTCGTAAACCAAAAAGACGGCATTCCGCGTCATTTTTAACATCATCTCTCATCTGATAGATTAATGCTCCCGAAGCATGTTTGTCTATTGTCTGCCAAAAGCGGCGTAAAACAGCACCTCTGCTTTCAGGAGGATTATCGCTTTGCTCTTTCGGCGCCCCAAGGCACTCGTTTCCCCTCTCTTCAGGAACACTGGTTTCCAAAACGATTACCGGTTTACCGTAACGGAAGCGTAAAAAATCCAAAATATCCGGCAGCAGGTTAATTTCAGATTCGCTTTTCCAATTGGGGTATAAACTAGTGGCCAGCAAATCAATATTATTTTTAATTTTGTCAAAAAAAGTTATTGACCGGTAATACCAAAGCGAGACTGGGTAATTGCCCGCATGGGCCATAATTAAAGTCGAAGCATCTTGATTTTTGATTGCCTGTCTGGCCGCTCCTAAAGCACTGTTAAAAGCATCTAAATAAGCATTAGAATTTAAGTAAGTTGGTGGCGGGTCTTGATAAAGACCCTTGGTTCTACATTCTCCCAACAGATTGCTAAAACACCACTGTTCATTTTCGTTCCAAACGCTCCAAGCATATATTTTTTCCTTCCAACGACTAGCTAACAAAGTGAAATATTTTTGAACATACTCGTTGTATTTACTTTGGTCAAAAGAACAATCCGCAATTTTAGCGGCTGTCGGACAAATAAATCGATAGTGATCCCAAGGAGAAGTGGTGAATATTATTTTAAAGTTTTTACTTAAAGCATGGTCGATTGCCTGATCAACATTTTCAATATTACTCTTTAATAATTTTAAATTGCCTTCCGAATCATAACCTAGATCAAGTAAATACCACCCTTGAACCGCAAGACGCACCAGTCTGATTTTACTTGAATTGGCGGCTAAAGCATCAATGTCTTTTTTAAAAGCTTCCAGATTTTTATCGGCTGTTTCAGTCTTGTTGAAACTGTTTAGATGAGTTACTACCCCAAAAGCGGTCCCGTCAGGGAGCGAATAATTGCTGATGGCTGTAAATTTTGCTCGATTGTGCAAAAAATGCATATTTCCCTGCTGAGCATCTCTCCAGCCTTCCGTATTCCCCGCCCAGCAGGGATTGATATTATTTAGCGGGGTTGACCAAAAATAAATTGCATGCATAAAACAGTACCCGGGAATCCAGTCCGATTTCGTCCAGGACAGAGTTTTAGTTTCTCCGGCATTAAGGGATATATTGCTCCAGGTTTTGCCCCCGATTTGCGTAATCGACCCGCAGTTTTCACCCAAACCCACCTTGTCACACTCAAGCCGATCCTCCACCCCGTTGCAGTTCCGATCATGCCAAACCTCATCAACTACGTTTACGGTCTTAGCAGTAGTGGCGCTATTTTTAACCGTCACCTGGAAAGTGTTTTCTTCTCTGAATTCAACCGTGTTTTTCGCATTGGCCACACTGATTTCTCCCTGTCCGTCGCAAGCGCCGGCCGCCCGAGGGTTAACTGCCAAGCTTGGCTGTTTTAAAATCAGAAAGAAGAATAAAGGCAAAGAAAGCATTATAAAAGCAATTGATATCTTGGCATACAAGAGAACAATTAACTTTCTCCAGTGTTTGGACATTAAACTAATTGTAGAGAAAAAGGGAGTTTGTTTCAAATATGTATCGTAACTTATTCAAATTATCTTAATTCGTAGATAATCGAAACTTGTCTGGATATTTCAATCTGAGACAAAGAGGCATCTATGCTTGTGTTGTCTGTTTGGCCGGAAACAGCCCTCGCTTCTCCGACTTCCCCGGTCGCGATCGAAACCATTTTGCCGACTCTTTTCCGGTGCCGACAACAGTCACCAAAGCCGGTTTGTTAAAATAACTTTGGTATGCAAACCACCCGGCGACCATTACTGCCAAGATAACCAAAACGGTTTTTTGTCTGATCAACACTAATCCAAAAACCAACACCACCAACATAAATTATAGACAAATACACATTACGATTTTTTATCCTCATACACAGATGCTAATGAAACGCACTGCTTATGTCAATTTTTACAAGTTTATCCCAACCCTTTTCATTACTAATCTTAACATCCCCCAAAGGCCCTCCCCAATCATCAATCTCTACTCTGCCATCACAGTCAAAATCTCCCAGCCATAAATTGAAACTTAACATTTAATCTCTCCGATCTTAATTCAACTATTCTATACTTTCAAGCCTACAACCTAAATCAGCCCCTCTTACCAATCCCTATTTCTATCTTAATCCAAAACCTCGATAAGCCAAAACTATAAGTGGATCAGGTAAACCCGTGTTATTGACCATCTTTCTTAATAAACGACCCATTTGCTGGCTTCTCACATCCCAACGACCAAACTGGTGTGAAAGAGGAATTCTTCGAGCTAATTCCCCAATTTTTCTATATGCCCCTCTTTGGGCATCCGTCAAGCCAAAAACTTCTTGGACACCTATTGGTCCTCCAAATCCTCTTATTTCTACCATGGTTTGCTATTATAAAACAATATGTCAAAAATTCAAAAAGCTCTTATCGCCCGCGGAGGTTATTCCACCCGCTTATTTGCTCTTGAGGCCAGAAGAATAGCTATTTGATCCCTCTCCCGGGCTTTAATTTTCTTGATTTTCCTCATCCCTGACTTTACTTCAGACGATCGGATTCGTTTTAGAACTAACAAGTCTATAGCAATTCCTTTCTCTCTTTTTCCTTCAACCAATCCACCACCTGCCCTACCTTATTCCCTTCCTCTTTTTGTGAAATATTACTAACAAAAGAAATTTGATCAGCCTAATGAGCAGTTTGAAAAAGAGAAATATAACGAGACAGAAAATAAGGAAACCGACTAAAAAAACCAGGAAATGGTTTTGAATAGCAATAACAACATCGGGTGAAGATAGAATAATCGGTGCAAGAATTATCCATTGGCTAAAGGTGACATCCTCAAGCTGTAAATCATAATTGGATTGGGTATTAAATAAACCGACAGGCAATATTCTTTTAACTTTTTTTTCAAACCAAGGATATTGGTTTGTATAATCTTTAGAGGGAACAATTTTATAATCAAATTTAACTTGATCATAAATGGATTGGGGCATACCAGGATCCGCTATATTAAAAAGAAAACTGTTAATTTCATAACTAAAAGGAATATGCTCAACGTCATCAAAAATATAGGTGCGGCCGCTTTCACCCCAAGTAGGATCGACAAAAATAAACTTGTTCTCCGGCAGATTTACTTTAACCCAAGAATGCCAGGGAAGACCATCGGTTGGGTTTACTAAGTCAACCGCACCAAAAACCAGCTGGGCGGGAATGCCTTGAGCCCGCAGGAGTGAGGCCATAAGTATGGAATAATCGCCACAAATGCCACTGCCTTTTTGCAGTGTTTCAGCGGCAGATTGATATAATGGTTTTTGATCGGCAAAAACTTGATGCATTTTAGAATAGTCATAATCTATCCGGCTGACAACATAATCGTAGGTAGTCTCAATAATTTGGGAGATTTTTTGACTTTCAGAACTAAGTTCTTGAGCGACTGAAACAATCAGGGGATTATTTTGGTCAAAAAGAGGATCGTCAGGATATAGGTCAAAAAGCCAATCAGGATAATCAGCCAGAGTGGAATTGAAATATACATTGGCCAAACTTTCGGTATTTTCCGGAGTCAAAGGCCAAAAATGAAATTGACCGGAAATTTCGACTCTTTGGTCCTTAGCAGCAGGAACTAATAATACGACCTTTTGGATTCCGGTAACAGGATCATCAATCCGGGCGTAAAGGGGATGGGAATGGTAAGAAATAAAAGTTTGAAGATTACTTGTTGGTAAACTGACAAGAACAGGAATCCGGGCAAAAAGACTGAAAGGGAATTTTATATCGTAAACAGCCGGAATATCGAGGCTGATGTTAAAGTCAAAAGCCTGTCTGCTGCCAAATTGAAGCCAAAGATAGCGTTTTTTTTGAAAAAAAGTAGCCAAGTCTTGTGCAGAAAAATAGTATTTGGTGCCGGAAGAAACAGTCTCCGTACCGGAAGGTTTTAAGGAAGAAAACATCAGATCATTATCTGAAAAATCGCCTGAGGCATGAAGCCAAACTTGAGTTTGAAAAACTAATGGAGCCTTGATGTTTTTAAGATAGTTTTCGTAAAGATAAAAATTAACCACCTGCCCTCTTTCCTTAAAATATGGAGCGCCTGAATAATAGAGATTAATTTTTTCGGTTTCGGGGAAAATGTCAATGGCTAAATCGGTATTATAAGTAGATTTATTTATCGAAAAGGACAGAACTTGACCATTTTGATCCTCAACCACAATAGTTTCCACAAGATGTTCTGGAAAAAAATGAAGGTGTAATTGGTTGTTGGCAAAACGGTTAAGATAATTTTTAACAACAGGCGAAAGAGTGAGAGTACGTTCTACCCGAAAGTTACGACGGAAATCAGGGGGAGAGAGATCAAGAAAAAAATTGACATCATCAGGAATAATCAGGCTTGATATAGCCAGAACTTTTGAGGCATTGAAGAAAAATAGAAAAGTAATTACCAAAAACAATACTTTAATTTTCTTCATAAAAAAGTATAGCAAAAACTCTTAATTCTGCCAAAACAAATAATCTATTCTATTGTTTCACAGCAATTCCTTTCTCTCTTTTTCCTTTAACCAATCTACCACCTGCCCCACCTTATTTCCCTCCCCTTTTTTCATCACCAATAAAGCATCATCAGTCTCTACCACCATCAAATCTGAAACTCCGATTGTCGCCACAAACTTTTTTGATCGCACAAAATTTCCCCCTCCCTCAATTTCCAAAACCTCTGTCTGGTCTTTGGAATTTGGAATTTGTTTGGAATACTTGGAATTTGGTAATTGGTCATTCCCTTGGAATTCCGCCACACTTTCCCAAGTCCCAAAATCTACCCATTTGAAAGGCAATTCCACTACCAACGCCCTTCCATTCCTAAACATCGAAACCGTTACCTCCTCTATTGCCCCCGCCGGCATTTTGGCATATTCAGTCACTACCTCTCCGTTTTTGGCAATTGCTACTGACGGACCATACCACTCCGGCTTGTACTGCTTATACATCAACAATAAATTATTCGGTGTCATCGTTGTATGGTTAGTATGTAACAACAACTTGTCTGTGCCTAAATACTGCTTGATTTTTTCCTCTTCCGTCCTGGCAATATAATCCGCTACCTCATAAATCTTGACGTTTCCCTTGTCTAGCACCAGCTTCCCCTTAACCAAATAATCCACTCCTCCCACAATCCTGGTCGGACTAAATCCTCCCGTAATATACTTATCCCCCGTCAACGCTAATTTCTCCACCTCCGCTATCATTTCCAAAAACTTTTCTGCCGGCTCTCTTAACACATCTGCCTGAATCAACATAAACGGCTCATCACCATAACCTCTTTTTATCAACTGGGCCGCCGCAAACCCTGTCGCCGGCCCATGATTTCTCATCTCCGGTTCAATAAATACGTTATCTTCAACGATTTCCGGTACCTGTTTTTTTGCTATTTCCGCTTGTACAGCATTAGTCTGTAAAAAGATGTCCTCCGGCTTAAATTTCTTTCTTAAACTTTCCCAATTAGACTGAAACAAAGACTTATTATTTAACAATGGCAAAAAATGCTTTGGGCTACTTGCTCTAGACAACGGCCACATCTTACTCCCCACTCCTCCACAAATTATTACCAGTTTCATTTATTCTCCTCCATTAAATTTTAACCTTTCACTATTATATCTTTTTTCTCCTCCTCACTCCTCTTCCAATTTATCTTTTAAACCAAGCCCGTCTCTTTTTCCCAGTGCGACTCTCCACCTCAACTCTCTCAACCGTTTCCCATCGTCTCAATTCACTTTCTGCTGATACTAAAAACTCATCCAACTCCTTAGCTAACGTCTCTAAATATTCCTCCGACAATCCCGACTTTCCAAAATCTTCAAAATAGCTTCTTACCAACCTATCACCAAAATCTGTTTCACCATCAAAGCCAGGTCTAACTTTTTCGACTAATCCAACAATTTCCCGCAAACTTGCCGCTTCAACCCCAGAACTAACCGGTTTTATTTTCGGTTCATCCCCATCCGCTTCCCCACTATAACAGCGTCTCATTCTTCTGATCAGATTGATTCTCCCGCTGACTTCTCTCTGGCCCTTCTCCGTTCTTGGATACATAAGTTCAACTACCTGTATGTCTACTTCATCAGGATATCTTGCAAATGCTACCTTTGCCACACTCCGATCAATAATAATCATTACCGGCTCTCCTCCTTGGCTTTGGTCAGTAACCTTGACCCGAACTTTTTCTCCATCCCCAATCAGAGCATCACCAAATTGTTCCACAACTACTTTCCATTTTTCTACTAACGCTTCCCGACCTGCTCTCTCTGATCCCTTGCGCAAGTTAAAATAACTAGTCTCATAGTCGGCCATCAACCAAGCTGCTGACCTCTGCGCCGCTTCTTCCGCGCTTATATTCAATTCCCTAGCCGCAGTTGCTAACTGCCCATCTTCCTGATATTTTCCTGATTTAAAATACTCAACCACTTCCTTCGTTTCTACCACTACCGCCGTTTCTACCACTCCCACTCCTTTTTTATATATTATATTTTCAAACCGCAACACCGCTAGCCCTTCTTTTAACAACTTATCCCACAGCCACTCGTCAACCATTTCTTTTGGAGCTTCTCCCCTCACCAAACATCCTCTCATCTCTTCTAATCGTTCTCTCTGCCAAAAATTGGCCAATCTTCTCATTTCATCCAACCTTCTCCTTTCTTCTCCACCTATTGCTACATCTGGAGCTTCAACCCTCGGTGCTACAAGTCTGTAAGCCGCGTTTTCAGCCGCCTCCCTTCCCGTCAGCCGCTCTTTTCTTGCCGTCTCCCCCCTCGCCATTCTTGCATGCATTCGCGCATAGTCAGTTAATTTTGCAAATCGATGAATAGCTGACAGCCCTTCCCTAGGATCATTTCTCCAAACTGCCTCATATAATTCGTCAGCCTTACCAGCCACACCCCCCGCTTCTTTAACTATCTGATCCAAAAAAAACCGTTCAAGAACTTCTTCGAATGTTCCTCTGGCTTCTTCCGCTCCTTGCCAAAACTGATTCTCAAAACCACCCATCGTTCCAAACACAGATATTCCGGTTGGATTATATAATCCTCTCTTTATAGTATTAGCTCGACCAACTTCAGTCTGATCCTTTAAAATTCGATTATCGTCATAGCCCCAAAAATGAAAAAAATTCCTCACTATCCTCGCTCTGAATTCCAAACTGTTTACATCCACTCCACTTTCGTCTCCTCGTTCTCTGGCAATCAGCGCCTCTCTTTCCCTTTCCGGTACCGCCTCATATAATAACGGCAAATAATTCGTTAATTCTGGTGTCAACGCTCCCCACCACGAATTTATTTTTGGGTCATAGCTTTGCCAAAAACAAGTCACACATTCTCCGGTTAATCTTTTAACCCCCCTTGCAGCATTTTCCTTAGCCAAAAACGGCCTCTCGCTGTGCAACTCAACTCCCTTCGGAGGGTTTTCTGGTAACATCTCCGCCGCATCATCAATTGCCATTTTCTCTAATTATACTCAAAACAGATTAAACTTTCATCCTCCCTTTAATGTTATCTACCGTCGTTTTCACAATCCTGCCTATCGCCTCCGCTGTGTTAAAAGCATTGTGTGGCGTAAACACCACGTCATCCCTATCCCGCAACATGTGAAATGTCACCAGCTCCTTTAAATCATCCTTCGTTGTTCTGTTTTCCAGTACCACACTCATATCCTCCGCTCTGCTTTCCTCCTCTGTCACATCCAATCCTAACCCGGAAAGCACTCCATGATTTAATCCCCACAACAAAGCCTCTACTTCTACCACCGGCCCCCGACAGGTATTTATCAAAATCGAGCCCGGCTTCATTGTTTTAATATTAGTTTTATTAATCAAATGAAAAGTTTCCTTGCAAGCCGGCACATGCAGCGATACAAAATCAGCCCGAACCAAACATTCGGCTAAATTAACACTTTCATAACCCAACCTTTTTGCCTGCGCCAAATCCGGCTTATTTTCCACTCCCAGCACTTTCATCCCAAAACCTCTACCCAATTTCACCATATTCGCTCCAATCTTGCCCACTCCCACTACCCCCAAAGTCTTACCAAATAGATCAACCCCGGTTAAGCCTTCAGGGTTAAAATGCCCCTCCTCTACCGTTTCATGAGCCACCACAATCTTTTTTGCCACCGCTAAAAGCAGAGCCATACTGTACTCCGCCACCGTCTTAGACCCATATTCCGGCACATTTACCACCGCAATTTTCCGCCTCTTACATTCCTCCACATCAATATGATCCGTTCCTGTCGATCTGGTCGCAATCAGCCCTAGTCCAGGCAATTTATCCAATATCTTTTTATTTATCTCCGAATAAATAAACACCGACAATACTTCATATTCCCCCGCCAAACTAATATCATCCTGCACTTCTTTTTCAAAAATGCCTACACCGTAGGCATCCAATCTTGATATCTCTTTTTCAATTATTTCCCTCTCCCAAGACTTAACTCCAAAAAAAG
>CAZRAZ010000030.1:0-8590 GCA_964598275.1 uncultured Gammaproteobacteria bacterium
TTTTATACTCTTATCTCGGTGCTGTAAAGAGAAGTGAGAGAGAAGGAGGAGGACATGAGACTGAACAGAGGTCACTGGAACTGGAACTTGATCATTGGTGTGTTGGTGGGAGTGTTGGTGTTGTTGCCTTTCTTCGGGAGTAAGATCCGTGCTTGTCGCGCTGCTCCAACATCGGTGGCAACAGCGAGGACGGTCGTTTCGACTAGGGCGGCTGCCGCCACCCTCACGCTGTATTCGAAGACGCCGAAGCCACAAGTTGCGGTGGCCAAACCGGGACAGAGCAACGCCTTGGACATGAGACATGCGTCCAGTTGGAGCCAATTCCACCAGATGCTGCTTGTGGTTTTGGTGGCGTTGGTCTTGACCTTCCTAGCGGACGCCTGGATGGGCCAGAGGGTTGAGCGGCGAGAGTTCATCGCGACTCTCCTCTTAGCTACCCTTGTGATCGGCATCCGGAAGATACCGTGGCTGGTACAGCTGTTTACGACAATCGGCCTACCGTTGGACAACCTCTGGCTCCTAGTCTACGCCTTTTCTATGGTCAGGGTATTTTGCTCCTATGGTGGGTGGACACCGGCAGGTATGTTCCTGACGTTGCTCGGAGTAGGGGCGGTACTCTTTGGAAGCACTGGGGAGGTTGGAAGGGTACTCGGGATCAAATCGAGTCCTCTAGTGTCGGGTTCGCTAGCCTGGCGTCTGATCATCTCTGGGCAGGCTTCGGAAGCCTACGTAACGTTGCTGATTCTGACTTTCCTATTGTTTGGCGTTCTGGTGAATGCCATAGAATGCGGAAAGACAAGAGCGGCGGCAGGTATCGCGGCGGCAGCAGTGTACCCAATGCTCAAGGCTTTGGTGGGATCTGGTCCTGTATTGGCCCTTTTGTTCTCTCTGGTTCTAGCTTTGGCCGCGGGCGTTCTGATAAAGATGCCCGAATTGACGGCCAAGCGGCAAGGAGAAAAGGGGGAAGAGATACCAGCAAGGAGGATGGGCCTTAGGATGATCCTGTCTCAGTCGTCACCTTTTGACGTGGTCTCGGTGACACTGAGTCTGCAGGCATTGGGGTTCGTGGTATTCGGTCGTATCTGACGTATCTAGAAAGGAGAACGCGAGATGAGCGGAAAAAGCGCCAAGACTGGATGCTTCGGAGGTTTGGTCAGGTTGGTGGCTCTGGTGCTGTTTGGGATGGTGGCGGCGGTAGGACTGCTCTTGATGACCGGAGTGGTGACACGAGCGGAGCTTCGGCAAGGCTTGGCGAGGTCTTTGGCGGTTGCCTCTCAGTGGCTGCAACCGGATCCCAAAATCATTGCTGCCCAGGCTGAGGAGATGACCGAAAAGACGGCAGAGCCGACGAGCCAAAAGTCCGCCACGCCGACTGCGACGAGCACTGCCAGTGAGCTTGGAATGTGGGACAACTTGGTCTCGTTCATCGCTGAACAGGCCAAGTACGACATGGCCGAGGTGGCAAAGAGAGGGGTCGAGGGGACTGGTGGGAAGACGACTCTGTCGTCCTTGATAGCCCAAAAAGCACCTGCCGAGCCCCGAATGGCCTGGTGGGTGAAGTATCTCGAGGAGAAAGAGTTCGAGAAGGCCGACAAGTTGGCCTCTGAACTTGAGGTCTTGGGGTACAAGGGTGCGGAGGGGGTCACTGAAAAGGTCAAGGAGGTGGCGGAGAAGATGCCAACGATATCGGCAGACACCTCTGCGGAATCCCCCCGGCCTCAGCCTTACCAGCTTCCTTCGAGTTTCTCGGCAGTCGCGGCGGCGGCGCAAGCGGCGGCGGCTGAGGTGGCGGCATCAAAAACGCCAGAGTTAATGGCCTCGACGGTGGTGCCTGCTCCAACCAAAAGGGCAACTACCGCTATCAAGATGATGCCGACTCGACCAAAGCCTGTGGCGACCCTGTCGAACGAGAGCCCGAATAGGGTCTTGGCAGAGTTGGGACCTATCATGGAGAGGGCCGGAGTGCAGACAGCTGTCTCAGACGGGATGAACATTGTATTCCCGGACGGGACAGTGGTCAAGCCGGCTCTACCAGTGCCCAAAGGCGTTGAATTCTCTAGACAAGGAGGACCTGGCTACATCTGCCCTTCGGATGCTTTGGGGCTGTGCTTTAAGGCTCCCGGTACGCCCCTTCCCTCATCCTCGCCTCGACCTCCTGCCACTCCAGCCCCAATCTCGGCTGGAAAATGCACGGGATTTGTCGCCAAGGGGCAAGTACCTCCTGGGGCAAAGGTTGCCTATTCAGATCCCGGAATGATAATGTACGCCGCGGGAGGGGCGTACTACTGCGTCCTGAAGTGAAGTTCCCAAGGATGGGGAAGCCGGATGGCTGGGGCGATGCGCAAGCATTGCTTTGGTTGTCTGGTTTCCCTGTCTGTTGGTGGTTTTTAGAACTTCTAAAAGCTAGCAACGGACAAATTTAATAAATTTATAAAAATAAAATATGCCAAAAGTAAAAGTAGAAGCGCTAAACGGTAATGGACCTAATTTAGTTGTTACCAGAAGAGAAGCGTTGATAGCGGCCAGTGTAAGTGCCGCTATTTTGGCGGGGGCTTTGGTACTAGGAAGAAGACAAGAAGAGAAAGGAGTGAAAGAGGCTGCAATTCAATCAAAAAAAGTCGATGAAAAAGGAAAGGAGGGTATACAGGGATCAGAATTAAACAAAGCCTTAGATGAGGCCAGAATGATTGAAGGAGGAATTAAGTTTGCATCAGCAAAAGGAGTGGATTTTAAGATAAAATTGGCAGAGCCAGAAGGGATGGTGGATTTTAACATCAGGGAAGTTGCCGGTGAGGTAATTATATGGCTTTATCGAAATGATTTTTATACTGATCGTAAAAAGGGAGTATTAGATCCAAAACTGGAAGAACTTTTGGACAGATGGGCAAGTTGTAGATATGAACAGGCGATTATTCAAGCGAAAGAATTGGCTGATTGGTATGTTGGTAGAGCTTTAGGAATAACTAAAGCGGGAAAATTTGAAGAGGCTTTAAGAGGACTAGATATAGCGGCACGTTTAGGCGGAGCAGAAATGATTGAGGAGATAAGAGGTGTGGCAGAGATGGTAGGAACGCTACAGGGACAATATTTAAGAAATTTGGAGCAGGAAAGAGAAGCTCTTAAAGCTGCATCAAGGGCGATACCGGCTGAAGTGGAACAAGTTGAGGCAATGGTAGATGGCCGAGTACTTGAAAGAGATTTGACGGAGATTAATGGTTTAGGATTGGTGCCGGCGGTATTAGTGCCGCAATTACCACAATTAAATATTGGTATTTCTCCGGAATTGTTGGCATACCAAATGGTGGCGGCGGCAGCGGAAGTGGCAGCCAAAATTGAAATGGCGATAGGAGTGGCGGCGGGGGGAGAAATTGGGATTAATCAATTTAGATGGAAAGTGGTTTCGTCGGAGCCATTGGTGGCGGAAATGATGGATCGGTTTATTGATAAATTGCCGGAAAAGATGAATGGTGCTAGATGGATTACAGAGGCGATACTAAAAAAAGGGTTATTAAGGGTGGTAAAAATACAACGGGTGGACGGAGATCATGGTCAAGATGAAAAACCGATAATAGTGTCGGCACTGGTATTTGGGAAGATGTTTGAAGTAGGAAACGAGTGGATGGTAAATACAGGTTTCACCAATCCGGAGGTGGTGTTTAATGGAAGTTAATAGACGAGAAGCCTTAACAATGATGGCTTGGGCTGGAGCTGGGGTAGCAGTGGCAAGAGGTTTGTGGGTGGGGGCTAACAGAATAATTGCAGATGGATCAGCGGAGGTAGTAACTTCGACAACGACTCCTCCTAAAGAGATTGTGTTTGCCGGTGAAGATGACACAGATGATGTGCCGGAAGATACAACTCCGATTAAGTTTGCGCCTGAAGAAATTAAATTTGCAGATGAAGGAGCAATTAGATTTTCAAAAGCGGCTAGTGCCAGCGGACTCCCAAGGTGGCCAAGAGAAATTGAAGTGGTTAATTTGGATGCTAAAAAAGTTTTAATTGATTTACTTAAAAATAGACTTTTTTTGTCCCCTTATAGGCAATTTAGGTTAAGAGGAATGACGGATACTTTTCAGCATGGAGAAATCGCAGGAGATTTTAACCGATGGCAGATGCATGGCAATTGGCCGTATTTACTTGAAGATTTCCCAGGATGTATTGGCTGTGGACCGGCTAGTGAAAGGTTAAGATGGTATGGGGTGGATGCAACTCCGGAAGGTGGTGATAACTATTTATATAGCCCGGCTGGTGGAATTATTACGGAAATAAGACATGAAGGCGGATGGGGAATAGTAGTGAGCGTATTGGTATCAGAATATAATTTATTATGGTCATTTTTACATGTAGGAACTATTAGGGGGGTAGAGATTGGCCAAATGGTTAAGCCTGGTGAGCCGATAGCAAGATATGGTGGGGTGCCAACACATATTTCGGTAACGTTTGATTGTAAGGGTAAGCCGGCGGTATTTCCATTTCAGGAGTTAATTAGTAAACAACCAGAATTTATTTCAGCCCCAAATTTAGCGAAATATCAGGATAAGGCAGGGATTCCAAGCAGTTATTGGGTTTTGGAGACGATTAGAGGGGTTAGGGGTTATTAGGTAATATGAGTCCAGAAATAAGACTTTCCAGACGGACGGTGGTGACGGGAATAGCCGTAACGACTACTGGAGTGGTTTTGGAGGCAACAAATGGATGGCCATTACTTAGGGGAACAATTAGGTTGGCGATTGCTTATTTATCTGACTCCAGACCTGATCCCGTAGGAGAAGTGGTGATATCAAAAGAGGATGATAAAACGATAAAAGAGGTAGTAGCAATACAATTTGCAGATGAAAGCAATTCAGGAATAGTTTGGTTTAAAGGTGACCAAGAAAAGGCTGAGGAAATCGGCCTGGCCGAAGATGATAACTCAATAATTTTTTGGGCAAAAAATGGAGGAACGATAATTGATGGAATAGAAACAAGAATGGGTTATAGACTAACCAGAGCAGATTGGGAAAGGACAATTAGTCCAGATGAGTTGCCTCAAAAACCAAGGTCAATGTCAATCCCCTTTTATAATGGCGGAAGTGTTAATCCTAATAAGGTTCCAGATAATATTTGGCAATACTGTTGTGTTTCGGCAAGTGTTTGCGGGGCAAATGAAATATTAATATGGTCATTGATTACTTCAGAAACACCCTCTTTAGGTAACCCCCCGCCAAGCTATGCAGGGGCGATTGGAGTTGCCCAAATTATGCCGGATAAATGGAGTTGGCACACCGTAGGAATGAAAGATTTACAGAAAGATCCAAAAGCCAGTGTGATGGCGGCGGGGGGGATATTGGTATTTATGGAGCTAAATAAGTTTTTTGAGCAAGCGGCGCTGGCTAGAAAAAGAAGTCAAACAGCCGAGAAGCAAAGACTTGATGCAGAAAAAAATGGAAAAAAGGAAGAAGCAGTTAGGTGGCTTGGGGTTATGAGAACGGAAGAAGAAAATTATTACCTCTGGAAAGACAAATTTATCAATAGATTCATGTATGGAGGTACTGTTAAAGTAGATGAAAAGACGACTAAACGGGTTACCTGCTGGAATAGTCATGGTCCACAAGCCAATTGGGTATTTAATACGGCGATGACGGTGTTGTTTGCCAACAAAGATCGGGTGGATTGGAAAGGTGTGGGGGATAAATATTAAGAAAAATGTTCACTAAAGTTTCGGTGAGCGAGTCCGCCTGAAGGATAATAATCGGATTAGAGAGAAAAAGAAAATTTGATATGATAGTGTCAGATGGCAAAAAAGAAGATAAAAGAAAAGATGGGCTTTGATAATACCAGAGAAGAAGTGACGATATTTGAGTGGGAAGCGGCGGAGAGATCGTATAAAAGAAGAGGAAAAGATTTTTGGATTACAGCTATATCAATTTTGGTTTTACTGTCGGTGATTTTGTTTATGGTTAAGGAGTATTTTTTGATTGTGGCTTTGATGGCAGTGCTATTTTTTTATTACACCCTGTCAACAGTACCGCCTTTGAAAGTAAAAAATAAAATTACCAACAGGGCTATTTATATCGGCGAGGCAAGGTATGAATGGATGCTGTTGGCAAGGTTTTGGTTTGAAAAAAGTCTGGATAGTAGATTATTGTCAATAGAAACCCGTTTGAGATTTCCGGGGCAGATTTCGATGGTGATTAACCCCAATGATGAGGAAAAAATAAAAAACATTATGCTTAAAAAAATACCATTGTTGGAAAATTCACCAGGTTTTGTGGATAAGTTGACGGCTTGGGTAGCAAAAAGATTGCCGCTGGAAGATAAAAAGTAGAAGCGTTTTTGTTGATTTTCAGGTATAATTCCTATAATGTCCCCGTAGTTTAATGGATAGAATACTGCCCTGCGAAGGCAGTGATAAGAGTTCGATTCTCTTCGGGGATACAAAGGTCGCCGTTGCTAAAGCTATGGCAGACCAAGGAGGGTTGGCCGAGTGCCTGCCTGCCGGCAGGCAGGGTTTATGGCGTCCCGACTGTAGCGGTGGGATGGCAGAGTGGTCAAATGCGACGGTTTCGAAAACCGTTGGGGGATTCTCTCCCGCGCGAGTTCGAGTCTCGCTCCCACCGCCACCGTCGGGATATCCGAAAGGACTCAGGGGTTCGAATCCCTTACCCTCCGCCAATAAAGTTAGATGTGATAAAAATGTTTTGAGATAAAATAAATATATGGAATGGTTGGAAGATTTAGTGGCAGAAAATATTTTTGGTTAAAGGAGATGCGATGAAAGCGTGGCATACAGATATTATTTAAGTTTAGAATGAAGAAACGGGTCTTTCGTTTCTGGGAAAAGTTGTTAAGTTAGTTTTTTAGGTTAGAATTGCTATATGAATGATGAAGGAGAAAAAAGAGCGCCTTCGGTGGTTAACAACCGATTGGATGATTGTGAAATTTTTTTCCGAGACGCTTTTAGGCAAGATAATTTTGATAATCTGTCGCCAGCTTGGGTGGAAGAGGCAAGAAAAAAAACAGACATAATGATAGAGGCTTTTTCTGATCCAGATGGTATTGATAGAGCGGTTAGACTGGCAAATAGTGTGATAAGCGGAGGAGGAAGCGGTGTAGAAGGAAACGGTTTTTTAGAATATTTGTCAGAGAGATTGGTGAGTGAAGCTCCAGTACCAGTAATAATGGAAAGGATCGGCACCTCTGATGAGAAAACAGCTCAAGCTGTGGGCAATATTTTGATCCTTATCGCTGAAAGATTTGATAAGCGGGATCAGATTGCGGAAGCAATTGGTAGAAAACTAGAAATAATTAAGCAGAAAGTCGTCGAGGGAGAGGCTTATGATAATTATTTACGTGTCTTATTGGCTTTGACTAGAGATAGAAAAGATGCGGGGGCATATTTGCTTGATATTATGGGAGCGATGTTGGACTATTATGGCTTTGATCCGACTAAATTATTTAAGGTCTGGGGTAGGGTAGGTTCCTATGTGTATCTCGGAAATAACAGATATCGGAAGAGTACGGAACCGGAAAAACTAGGGGAATATTTTGAAAATATTCGGATAATTCGAGAACTGGAAAACAAACAATCTGGTGGTGCTCTTTATCTCCATAAACAAGATGGAATTAATCATTTTAAGAGGTACCCGAAAGCAATTTTAGAACGACAGTACGAAACAAGAGAACAGCAGGATAAACAGGCCTCGGTGACGGTACTTTTTCCACATGATGATTTTACTAACGCTTTTGGCTTTTATGAAACGTTAATAGGAACGCTTTGGAAAAAGTTGATGGAGCGTGGGGTAGAGTTAAGAATCGCGGAAGCAGGCGGGAAAAGGGAAGCTCTTGGAAGATTGTTAAGAATTGCCAGGAAACACGGAAAAATGACTGGAGTAATCATCGGTGGCCACGGTGATGAAGAAGGTATTCGACTGGGTAATTGCGGTGGATTGGAAGATGGAGTAATAAGACCAAACGATATGGTATCGGAAGAACCGGGCGGCAACAGAAGGTTTCTGGAAATGGCTGAAAATAGAATATTTATTGACGACGCAACAGTGATCTTAATGTCATGTAGACAAAGAGGAGATGAAGAAGGTTTAGCTTGGATGATAACAGATATTTCGAATAAGGGCTTGACGGTTAAAGGGTCTGACGGGGAAACGGAGTTGGTTAAAATATGCCCGATTTTTGACAAAAAAGGGAAACTAATTCTTAATCCAACTTTTTCGGGAGGTACGCCGTTTTCGAGAAAAGGGAAAAAGACATGAACTAATTTATAGAGTAAGTTCAAAATCGTCAACGGTTGCTCACAAAATGGAAAATTTTTGAGATAGAATAAATATATGGAATGGTTGGAAGATGTGATAGTTGAAAATAAGATAGTGATGAGGGGAAAAAGTTTGCTTTTGTGTTTGCGGGGAATAGTGGCAATGGAAAACAAGATTGATCCGCTTCACAATAGAGGACATGTGGTAAGAATGATAAAAGATGCCTTAATATTGGTAAAAACAGAAGAGATAAAGTCTGACTGGTCGGTTTTACTGATGGCGATTTGCTGGCACGATGTGTGGACAGCAAAAAATGTGCCGAAAAATATTTTTGGCTTTAT
>CAZRAZ010000031.1:0-8291 GCA_964598275.1 uncultured Gammaproteobacteria bacterium
CAAATCAACTTCTTCCCCATCGAATATAACTATACTGTGTCTCCTGCGTCTTCCATCACCCTCTTTAACCCATCTATGTTTTGCTTCCACTGATTCCATACCCCATTATACCAAATCACCGTCACTCCTCCGGGTGGGCTGAGTCACTCCTCCGGAGTGACCCTGCCTGCCGGCAGGCAGGCCGAAGGGGCTCTCCGGAGGTGTGATCTTTCGGAGGTGAAAAATCTGTGTGACGATATTCTAAAACTCAATCACCACCGTCCCGTCCACATCAGTCCTTTTCACCTCCACTCCAAATTTCTCCAACCGCTCCAACACCTCTTTATCCGGATGGCCAAAACTATTTTTCCCCACCCCGATCACCGCTACCCGCGGCCTGACCGCGTCCAGCAACTCCTCGCTGGTGCTGGTTTTAGACCCGTGATGTCCCACTTTTAAAACATCCATTGGCTCTGTCAAAATTTTTCTCCACACCAATCTCTGCTCCACTTCAATTGGCGCATCTCCCATTAACAACACTTTTTTATCGTCACCCTTAATATCCTTATCAATAGTTGACGACTCCGTATCCCGCAGGGCATCGGAGTCACTCCTTACTCTCAACACTCCCACCACACTCATTTCGTTATTATCCACTTGTCTCTCCTCCGGAGTGACCCGAAGGGGCTCTCCGGAGGTGAGACCCTTCTCGGATTCCCCGGAGGTGAGACCCCCTGCCGGCCACACCACCTCAAAAGTAAACCAATCAGATCTTAACATATCTTTCTCTCTCAAAATTTCAGGGTAAAACTTTTGTTCGTTATCCTTGCTTGCCGAATATAACTTCTCGATTTTATACCCCCTGCTTATCCCTTCCAAACCTCCCGCATGATCCTTATCCCAATGCGACACTATCACCACTTCCAACTTCCTATCCCAAAACGGTATCTGCCTCTCCACGCATTTCCTCATTTTGCCATTATCCGGACCCACATCATAAAGCATCTGAAATCTCCCCTTCGTTAACATCACCCCATCCCCCTGGCCCACATCACAAAACACCAATTTTGCCTTCCCGCTTGGCCAACTGCCTATCACCATTACCGCCAGCACTAGTCCTGCCAAAATCAAAATTATTTTCCAATTTTTCACCTCTTTCCCCTCATCAAAACATACAACAGTAATAAATACCAGCCTGTCATCATTAGACCATTGAATCTGACACTCAAACCCTCATATCTACCCCCAGTTTCTACCACCATTGAAAAATATGAAAGCAAGGGCAAACACAACCACAATATCCCTCTACCCAAAACCGGCCACACTAATCCTGCCACCACCCCCGCCCCGCCCACCAAACTTATAATTTGTACCACTCCCACCACCATCACGTTTGCCGCCACCGACACTATCGATACTCTGCCAAATACCAGCGCTAAAATCGGTGTCACCCACAAACCCACCCAAACCGTTGTCACCAAAGCATCTACCAAACTCTCTCCAAAACCTCCTCCGCTCTCTCTTCCTTCATCTCTAACCACTATGGCCAAAAAAGCCACCAGCGACAACCAAAAACTTGCTCCCTCAATCATCCGCCAGTCAATCACCATCATTATCGCCACCACCAAAATCAAGGCCCTTTTCCAATCATACTTCCTACCCCAAAACTGGGCCATATAATAAAAAAACACCAAAAAAGCAGCTCTCACTGCCGGTACCCCAAAACCCGCCAAACCGGCATAACCCCACATGCACATCAATCCAACCACAATCGCTCTTTTCCGTCCCATCAATCCCGCCAAATTCTCTATCACAACCCTACTTAAAAGCATCATATTACATCCCGACACCACTACCAAATGCAATAAACCACTGTTTTTCAAAAACAACCAAAAATCTCTCTCCATCCCTCCTGTCTCTCCCACCAACATCCCCAGCAACAGTCCCGCTTCCCTCGCCGGTAAACTCATCTCGATAAATCTCACTATCGCTTCTCTCATTTCCGCTTCAAACTATACTTTATTATAAACTTATACATAATCAAAGTCTGACCATCTCCTTTATTTCCTCCCATATTTTTTCTCCAATCCCCTTCACCAATTTTATTTCCTCCACGTTTCTAAAACCGCTATTTATTTTTCTATATTCTATGATCCTTTCCGCCATCGCCGGCCCAATTCCCGGCAAAGCTTCCAACTCCTCCCTGCTGGCTGTATTCAGATTTATTTTGTTTGAAATTTGGTTATTGGTTATTGGTTTATTGGAACTTCCCAAAATTTGACCGGATTTTGGGACATAAAGTTTTTCTCCATCCCACAAATCTTCTGCCTGATTAATATTTTTCTCCACCCAATCTCTGTCCGCCTCTGCCGCCAAACCTCCGGCTTTCACCAGTACATCTTTAATTCTATCGCCCGCTTTCATTTCGTACACCCCCGGCGCCATCACCGCCCCTCCGATATCAACCATTATTGTTTTTCCCTCCGCCGCCTCGCTTCCCCTGATTAATTCCACTTCTGTTGTCGGCGCAGTTTTGGCCCCATACTCCATCCCCACGCCCACTACCAAAAACACCAATCCGGCCATCATTATCCCATCCACCCACCTTAGTCTCATACAAAATCATCATACCAAAATGTTAAAATTAACATTATCCATGTCGGAATTAGAAATCAGTCCTCAAACTCCTCTTTCGCGCCTTTACCAGCGTCTCGACCAACTTGCCCATCAAACAACAAATGAAACCTCAACAAATCCGGCCCTGCTTCAAATGGCCAGACTATCCTATGCTCTCTCCGGTTTTTGCAATCCCGAAACTCAAAGGTATGAACCTCCCAGTCGTCCAGGAGCCGAATTCAACAATACTGTTTGCCAACAATTACTCTCTCTAAGAGCAGAAGGAGAACTTGATCTGCCAAAGCTTCGCCTTATAATTCAACAACTCAACCAAGCGTATTACCATCTTGTCTCTCTTCCCACTCACCTCCAACAAACAGGAAACACTCTGCAAGACCAAGAAATCATGCTCAAAGAGATCGGCTTGGGCCGTCATCCTCAACTTACCAGACAAATGGTCGAAGAAGCCCAAAAAGCAGTCAGAGGCGCCATCGCTGAAACTCTCGCCTACTGCTTTTTTGACCATCTTGGGTTTTCTCCTCAACGTGCCACCCTCGAAGATGATCTCTATCGACAAACCGACTTATATATCCAAACCGAAAGTCAAAGTTTTGTTCCTGTCCAGATTAAGAGCAGAAGTGATAATACTGACATTTTTCCCTTCGCCGTTACTCCTCCCGAAACAAAAAACGGCCCCATATTCGTCAACCTTAACATGTACCGCCTTCTCCAAGATCACAAACTAATGTTGGCTCTTTTTTCTCCCAAACCTCCTCCGGAAACCGCCCAAACCCAACTAGCTGCTTTTAAAAATCAATTTTTAACAGCTGTCAAACAAAATTCTTCTGATTATCAATTAAACCCCGCCGCCTAAAAAAAATGAACCAAAACGAAACCACCAAACAACAAATAACAAGAATCCAAGAACTTTTAACCACCAACCCTCCACCCGTAGAGCAAATCCGCCAAATTTTAGCCGGACTTTACCCTTTCGTAAACAAAGCAGAAATATCGCAAATCACTGACATGATCAAAGCCAGACTTGCCAATCCCCCCCAAAACCCCGATAATGAGTAAATGTCCAAAAATTATATTTTTAACCCCGCCACGGCTGGGGCTCTTTCTCTTGCCACTCTGGCCTCTTTTCTCTTTTCCATCTCTCCCTTTACTTACTTTGCCCCTCAAGCTATCGCCCTCCTCTCTCTGGCAACCATCATCTGCTTTTTCAAAAAAATCCCCTTCATTCTCCCCGCTTCCGCCCTCATCACTCTAATTGTCTTTACCAGTAACGGCCTTAATTCCCCCGTCTTCTTTTTAATCTACTTTCTTCTCTTTGTTATCGCCTTCCAAAATCCACCCTCCACCACTCTTTCCTTTTCTCTGCTTCTCATTCTCCTCTTTTCTCAATCCCTAAATTCTCTTACTTCCCTTTTACCCCTTCTTTCCCTCCTTCTTATCACTCCTCTGGCCTGGTTTATCGGCAAGCAATATCTGGACACTCGCAAGCTGGAAACTGATCTTATTGTCGACGAAACCGACACTCTCTTTTGGCACACCCTTAAATTTAAAACCGGCATTAGCGTTATTATCGATCTGGCCTCCCAACTCCTTTCCACCCCCTTAACCGCTAACCAACAAGACCAAGCCAAAAAAATCCACTCTTCCGCCAAAGACCTTCTCGCCTCTTCCCAAAAACTGGTCAAAAAAATCGACCTCCAAACTGATGACTAAACACTTCTCAAGCAAAAAAACAAATAATATTATCTTTTTCGAAGCGAAATTGAGCCTGCTCCGCAGACTCACCCGAGCAAGAAAAACGATAATATTGTTTGTTGTCATCTCTATCTTTATTCCCCTACCTGTTATTGCCCAATCTTTTTCCTCTTCCTCCTACAAAATTCAGTGGGGCAATTTCAATATGACTGCCGGCAAAAAATCCTCCGCCAACTATCAATTAACCGACACCGTCGGTCAAAACGCCCCCGGTCAATACGACAACGTTGGTTATACCGTCAAAGCCGGTTTCCAGTATATTTACGACACCTTCACCTACTTTTCTTTCCAAATTGACGATCTTTCAATCGAACTTGGCACTCTTTCTGCCGGTGCCACCAGTACCGACAGTAATATCATTACTATCACCACTCCCTCCGGCCAAGGCTACCAAATTATGGTTCACCAAAATCACCCCTTGGCTATCAATAATTCCGGCACCACTATTCCCGACACGGTCTGTGACAACGGCAACTGTACCGAGTCCCAATCCGAAGTCTGGACCAATATCGGCACCTATGGCTTTGGCTTCAACGCCATCGGCATCAACAGTTCCGGCGTTGCTACCGGAATCGGCACCTCTGCCTATTTTGGCGACCAAACCTATTACCGTCAGTTTGCCGACTATTCCGCCACACCGGCCGAAACCAACCAAATCATCATGGCCGAAAATTCGGCCACTACCAATCGTCAAGCCCGTATCACCTACAAAGCCAACATTTCCTCCCTCCAACCGGCCGGAGATTACCAAAACGCCATCACCTTCACCGCCATCCCAAAATACTAATTTATAACAATAGAAATTTATACGAAGATACAATTTTTTGAACCACAGCGAACGCGAACCGAAGGCCGTAGGTCTTGAGCATAGCGAAAGATGAGCCCGAAGGTAGCGAGGATTTAAAAAATTTGTATCAAGTTTAAATTGAAAAATCAATATTAAATTATGTTCAACCTATCTATCTCCCCAGCCCAAATCGACATTGTCACCAAACCCGGCTCTAGTCTCACCCAAGCCTACCAAATCACCAACAACTCCGATCAAACCCTATTTTTAACCACCTCAATTGAACCTTGGCTTCCCACTGATGCCACCGGCTCCCTTACTTACCAAAACGTTGTCGCCAATCCCCATCTCCACTTTTCTTTAAGCAACAGCGACCTTTCCCTTGGCCAAAACTTAAAATTGTCTCCCGGACAATCCCGTCAGCTGGTTTTAAAGATCAAATCCGACCTCACCACTCCTCTTGCCGATTCTTACTACACTTTTTTTATTTCCCAATCCCCCTCTGCCACTCTAAATCAGCAAAACCCTATCACCCAGGCCAAAATCGGCTCCCACATCCTCATTTCCACCTCCGACAAAGAAGTTTCAGAAACTACCAGCTCTATCTCCCGCTTTGCCATCACTCCCCGCTTTAAAGATTCTTTCTTTTCTCACCTTAACTTCTCCGCTCAAGTCAACAATCTTTCTGCCCATTATTTTCTCACCCAAGGCCAGTTGACCATCAGCAAAGACAGCCAAGAAATAAAAAAGTTCGACCTCTTCCCTCATCATGTTCTGGCCCATCATTCCCGCCAAATGGCCTGCACTCTTTATTTTGATCAACAAAAATTACCCCCGCAGGCTGCCACCTGCGCTCTCAAGGCTCCCCTCTGGCCAGGTCTTTACACCGCCACTATTAGTTTGGAAAACAGCTCCCAATCTTTAAGTTTCTACGTCTTTCCCTATTCTCTTTTTGCCTTTCTCTTCACCCTTGCCCTTCTTTTTATTGCTTTCAAAAAAAGGAAACACCGCCCTCCCCGTTCTTAATCCTTCAACCAAAATCTCCTTCATTTTTGTATTTTAAATCCATTTGCAGCAGCAGTCAGTCTAGTTTCATATTTATATTTTTTTATTTCCCCAAGGCCCCGGGGGTGCTGGCTCTTGGCCAACATTTGTGTTCCATCCAGCACCCCCTGCGAGAAACCTCAGCGATAGTACCAAAGGGTAAGCGTTACCGCCCCCTGGCCCCACGCAGGGTTGGCCTCACCCGGTACTTTGATGCGCTGATGGCGACCAGCATCGACAATCCCCACACCAAGCGAGAAGTCTTCTATCTCCCTGTCGCTGAACAGTGACCAGAAGGCTTCAGGGATCAGGGTGAATCGAGCGTATCCCTCGCCCGGACCGACACGCGTGACCAGACCGCCACACTCACCCACCTCGCAGGTGATCCAGTACGGCATGAATTCCAGATACCGAAGGCTGAGCCAGAACGTCTCGTCGGCAAAACGCGGCTCAGAAACCCATGTCTGCACCTGAAAGATAGCATACCCCAATTGGTACTCCAGCCCATCGCGGATCATGGTCCCCGGCCGATCCGGAATCCCCGCGAATCCGTACCGCGCGTTCACCACATATCCGTCCTGATAGCCGTAATACCATTCATTGCGCGGTCCAGGGCCACTCAGACCGATCCAGTATTGGTCCCACGTTGGCACATACCGATAGTCCCACGACCACCGGGGGAACACCTGCTCCGCCGCCGTAGCCTGGTAGACCATCGAAATCACCCTCGGCTCTTCCGCCACCGCCACCACTGGGCTGGTAGTCAACATTCCCACCAGCAAAAAAACAGCCACCGCTACGATCCGAAAGGTACGCATCTCAAACCTCCACCTAACAAACTTGGAAACTTCATACAAGTCTCCCGATTTAAATATATTAATCTCTTAATAAACTTAAATCGGGAGACCATTTATATTACTGACTGCTACTGCTTATATTGTTCAAAGAAAAATAAACAGGTCATCAATCTGCATTTAGATTTATTCCTTATATTTCTCTTTCAATTCAAGCAGTTGCTTGAATTATTAAAGAACATATCATTATACCATAATATTATAGGTATACTAACTATTACCAAACCCTTCGCCCACCATATTTATCTCTTTTCCCTCTTTCCTCTCCCTGTCCGCCTGCCTGTCAGCCTCTGGCTGATGGTGGAAAAGAGGGAACACAAGGGTGATTTGACTTCCTTTATCAAAAAGAAATTCAGGACAAAATAAGCCTGTCCGGAGCCCCTCTTTCCTTTTTCAATCCAAATACTGCCACGTTGTCAATTCGTAAAGGTACCTTTCCTACCCACACCTCTGCCTTAATCCCCCTGGTTTGGCTCAACCTTCCCATCGACACTCTTACCCTTTCCTCCATTGACGGATGAAATTGACTCACCATTATTCCCTCCTCTGCCAATCTACTATAAGCCCGACTCAACACAGCTCCATACAATCCCTCATTTTCCGGAATATTTCTCAATCCACCCTCTGGTCTGCAAGTTATTAAATCAAAACCCCTCGCCTGTCTTTCTCTTAAATAATCTTCAATCCTTTTCCAAGATTTTGAAGACATTACACTACCAATCAAAAGTCCCCTTTCCCCTTGGCGATCTTCTCTTTTTTCTTTTCTACTTCTCCTGTCAGTTAAAGCCAAAGACAATCCGGGAACATCGAGACTTCTGGCAAATGCTCCATAACTCATTAAATCCAACACCAAGGGCTTTCTTCCTTCCCTATTTTGAAAATTTTCTGTCCATTTTTTAATATAATCATAATAATCATCTCTGTCGTCCTCATTTCCCGGCCACACTTGTCTAAAACAATCCGCATAAACGGCAGAGCCAGACCTGCTTTCGTCCCACAAATCACCATATCTTTTCTCTCTCGCTTTTCTTCGATCATCAAAAGGTCTTGTCTCCTGCACTCCTCGAGCCCGTAAAATATCCCGCATCACCCTTTGACCTTCAATTCCATCTGCCATACGTCTATTTTATATCACATTCCCCTTTTTTGCCTTTTCCCTCTTTTCTCAAAGAGGGAACACAAGGGTGATTTGTCCTTCCCCTTGACATTTCCCATCAAAAACGTTTTACTTATCTATT
>CAZRAZ010000032.1:0-7872 GCA_964598275.1 uncultured Gammaproteobacteria bacterium
TTTAAGCCTTGTTTTTGGCGTAAGGTTTGAATGTTTCTGACTAAAAGCCGGGCATTGCCTTCGACTTTGAGTTTGGGAGTGAGGCGAGTGTTTAATTTTAGTTTTGGAGTTGGACCGGGAGTGGTGTAGGCAACTTTTTTGACGTTTAGTTCATTTTTGATGATATCTTCGAGCTTGCCGGAAAGAGTCTGGTGACTGATGCTGGCAGATTGAAGTGGCTGTCTGCTGGCAATCCCCTTTTTGTTGCGGATCATATTGCCTTGTTCGCAAAGATTCTTAACTAAATTCATTTGAGAAAATAAGCGATAATTGATTTTGTTAACTTTGGGATAATTGGTAAGGTGGATTGATTGTTTGGCTTTGGGAAAAAAGGGCAGATAAAGATCAAGCCAGAGTTGTTCGCTGGTGAAAGGAATGATGGGTGCGGTGGTTTGAGCAAATTGTATTAAAACTTGCCAGAGAGTTTGCAGAGCTTCTTGTTGACCGCCAACAAAGCGATCACGGGATTGACGGATATACCAACGAGAAAGATCTTCAATAAAAGGTTGGATTAGACGAGTGGCTTTTGGGATGTTGTAATCTTCGAGAGCCTTGGCAAGTTTTTGGGTCAATTGGCTGGTTTTGGCTATGATCCAGGAATCGAGGACGTTGTCGGATTCAAGGGCGGATTTTTGGGGTGACCAATGGTGTAAGTTGGCGTAGGTAACCAGATATTTGTAGCAATTGTAAAGAGGCAGAAGGATGGTTTGGACTTTTTTACTAATTTCTTTTTCGTCGATATTGATATTTTCACCCAGCATAACCACACTTTCCATAAAATAGAGGCGGAGGGCGTCACCGCCATATTTTTGGATAATTGATTTTGGGTCGGGATAGTTTTTGAAAAGTTTGCTCATTTTTCGACCATCGGTGCCCATAATGACACCGGTGACAATGCAGTTTTGAAAAGCAGCCTTGCCAAAAAGGGCGTTACTTAAAACGTGGAGAGTGTAAAACCAACCGCGAGTTTGAGCGATATATTCGACGATGTAATCGGCCGGAAATTCGTGATCGAATTTGGTTTTATTTTCGAAGGGATAGTGGTTTTGAGCATAAGGCATGGAACCTGATTCAAACCAGCAATCGAGGACTTCGGGAACCCGGTGGACGGTTTTACCACACTGACTGCATCTGACGGTAACTTTGTCGATGTCGGGTTTGTGAAGATTGGTAATTTTCTGACCGGATTTTTGTTCTAAAGCTTTGATTGATTCGGGGACAAAACGCCAACCGCAAGAACATTCCCAAACAGGAATGGGAGAAGCCCAGAAACGGGAACGGGAAAGACACCAGTGAGGAGCACTTTTTAGACCTTGGCGAAAACGGCTGTTTTGAATGTGTTTGGGCATCCAATTGATATCTTGGTTAGTGGCAAGCATGGATCGGCGGACTTTGTCGATATCTAAATACCAAGCCTCCTGACCTTTATAGATTAAGGGAGTATCGCAACGATAACAAAAAGGATAGCTATGAGTAATGATCTCTGTTTTTAGGAGCAGGTTTCTTTGTTTTAGTTCGTCTATGATTTTGGTATCGGCTTTTTTGACGAAAAGTCCGGCAAAAGGAGTGACCTTGGCAATAATTTTGCCTTCTTCATCGATGTGGTCGATAACGGATAAGTTTTGTTTTTGACCCAAGAGAGCGTCTTCTTCGCCAAAACCGGGAGCGATGTGAACGACACCGCTACCGTCTTTGCCGGAAACCAGATCACCGTGGTAGATTTTGTAATCGTGTTTTGAAACGGGAAAAAAGTTATAGAGGGCTTGGTAGCTAAGACCAATTAATTTTTTGCCAAGAAACTGGTCGATAGTTTTGGTTTTGGGACCGAAGACGGCAGAAAGTCGGCTTTTGGCTAAAATTAAATGTTGCCCAAGGTGGTTGACGGTGACATATGTTTGTTTTTGGTCGACGGCAAGAGCTAAATTGGCCGGTAAAGTCCAGGGAGTGGTGGTCCAGGCCAGTAAAAAACGACCATCTTTGAGTTTAAACTTGATGTAAACAGAGGTGTCTTGGACGTCTTTGTAGGAATTGTCCATAGCAATTTCGAAGTTGGAGAGAGGAGTGGAACAGCGGGGGCAAAAAAGCGAAGTACGACGACCTTTGTAAATTAGGCCCTTTTTATACAATTTCGCAAAGACCCACATGACGCTTTCCATGTAGAGCAAATCCATGGTTTTGTAGGCATTTTTTAGATCGACCCAGCGGCCAATGTGGTCGATGTACCAGGGCCATTCTTCGGAAACGTTTTTGACGTAGGTATAACACTCTGAAATGTAGCGGTCGACGCCGATTTTTTCGATATCTTTTTTGGATTTTAGACCAAGTTTTTCTTCAACTTTGTTTTCGGTGGGTAGGCCGTGACAGTCCCAGCCCCAGACGCGTTCGACTCTTCGACCTTTCATGGTCCAGTAGCGGGGAATGACGTCTTTGGCAATACTGGGTAGAAGGGTACCGTGGTGGGGTGTACCGGTGATAAAAGGCGGGCCGTCGTAAAAGGTATAGGTGTTGTCGGCCGGCCGGGAGCTGATTGATTTTTCAAAAATTTTGTTTTTTTTCCAAAAAGCGATGGTGTTTTCTTCTTGAGCCGGAAAATTAGGCTGGGGATCGGCCGGTTTGAATTTAGGCATGAATGATTTTATCACGGTTGGTAATCACACTCCGGAGGAGTGTAAAATATCAATCACACCATCCGGGGAGTCCTTTCAGGCCACCCCGGAGGAGTGATGGAACTTTTTATTTTTTTCTTAAGAAGGTGGGGATGTCTAATTCGTCGACGATGTCGATGCCTTCGGGTAGAGGTTGATTGTTTAGTAATTTTTTGAGCCGTTTTGATTTAAACGGTCTAATGGGTTTTAGCAGACCGGAGATGGAATTTACTTTTTGATCGAAATCAATTTTAGGAGCTGGTTTTTGATTGGGATCAAAGCCGGTGGCGATAAGGATAATTTTAATGGATCCTTCCATAGAGGGATCAATATTGGTGCCAAAGATAATGTTGGCGTCAGGGGCGGTGTATTTGGTGATGGTTTGGGCAGATTCTTCGATTTCGGCCATGGTTAAATCATTGCCGCCGGTGATGTTTAGTAAAACTCCTCTGGCGCCGTTGATATCAACTTCGATTAAGGGAGAGTAAATGGCTTTTTCGACGGCTTTTTTGGCACGGTCTTCGCCTTTGGCCTCCCCTACTCCCATTAAAGCCGATCCGGCATTGCTCATAATCGATTTGATATCGGCAAAGTCAAGGTTGATCAGGCCCGGTTTGGTAATTAAATCGGCGATGGCTCGGGTGCCCTGGGAAAGAACCGAGTCGGCAATTCTAAAAGCTTCGACCAGGGTAGCTTTGGAATTGACCACGTCCATGATCTTTTGGTTGGGGATAACTACCAAGGTGTCAACAAAGTCTTTGAGTTGAGAAATGCCCTCGAGAGCGTTGCTCATCCGTCTGGTACCTTCGAAGGTGAAGGGTTTGGTGACGGCGGCAATGGTTAAGATGCCAAATTCTTTTTTGGCGATTTTGGCAATGATGGGAGCGGCACCGGTACAGGTGCCGCCACCCATGCCACCGGTAAGGAAAATCATGTCGGTATCTTGAAGTACTTCTCTAATGCGGTCTTGGGATTCTTCGGCGGCAAGGCGTCCTGTTTGAGGGTTACCACCGGCGCCTAGACCTTTGGTTAGTTTTTCACCGATTTGGATTTTTATGGTAGATTGGGAATTTAAGAGTGCTTGAGAATCGGTATTGATAGAGACAAAATCGACTCCTTTGATTTTGCCTTCCTCAATCATGGAGTTAATGGCGTTGCCGCCACCACCACCGATGCCGATGACTTTGATTTTGGCAAATTGGCCTGAAAGAGTTTTGATGAGAGCCATTTTAGGGAAGTAGAGGTTGAAGCAGTTTTTTTAAACGAGCCCCAAAACCACCGAAAGATATTTTTTGGGGTTTTTTTAGAGTATCACCTTCTTGGTTTTGGGCATAAACTAAAAGACCAACAGAGCTAGCGTGAGAAGGATTTAAAATGTTGTCGACTATACCACCAACCTTGGCCGGTTTGGCTAGCCTTAGAGGAAGAGGAATAATTTTGCTGCAGGTTTCTTGACAGTCAATAGTAAGGCTGGCGCCGCCGGTTAGTACAATACCCGAAGGAATGCTGTTTTTAAATCCGCTTTCTTCAATCTCGTCTAAAACTAGAGTAAAAATTTCTTCCAGTCGGGGTTTGATGATGCCAGTAACGGCAGTTTGAAGGGATATTTTTCGGTTATCGTCATCTTTGAAGCCAAGTTGATTTAGACTGATATCTTCGGCAAAATTTTTGTTTTTTAGTAGTTTGCTTAAGCCCAATTTTACTTTTTGGGCATCGAGGATGGAAAGTCTTAAACCGATGGCCAGATCGTTAGTGACAAAATCTCCGCCAACGGGAATGGTAGAGCAAAAAACCGGTGAGTTTTGGAAAAATATGGTAAGACTGGTAATGGTGCCACCAATGTCGACCAGGGCTACTCCAAGTTCTTTTTCGGTTTCGCTAAGACAGGCGGCGGCGGCGCTTAAACCCGAATAGCAAAGTTTACTAATATTGATGCCAATTTCTTGAAAGCATTTTTTTAGATTTTTTAGAGCGGGAGTGGAGGCAAGGATAAGGTGTGATTCGACTTCGAGACGGACACCGTTCATGCCGACGGGGTCAGTAATTCCTTCTTGGTTGTCGACAGTGAAAGTTCGGGGAATGACATGGATAATTTCTTTACCTTCGGGTAGGGTGATGGTTTTGCTGGCGGCAATGACCCGGTCGATGTCGTTTTGTTCTATTTCTCCACTGGGATTACTGATGGCAATGACGGCTTTTGAGTTGAGAGATTCAATTTGGGGAGTGGCGATGGAAACAAAGACGTCGTTGATTTGGAAACCAGCCATTCTTTCGGCCGATTCGATACTCTGGGTGAGGGTAGAGGCGGCTTTTTCCAAATCGATGATTTGGCCTTTTCTGAAACCAAGTGAGTCAACGGAAGAGACAGCGACAATATTGTGTTTATCTTCGTTTTCAAAATACTGGCCAATAATGGTAGTGATTTTGGATGAACCAATGTCGATGCCTTTAATTATTTTTGAGTGTTGCATAAGGATGCTGACTGTTGAGATCAATCAGACTGATATCTTTACCTCGTATTTTAGCTGTTTTAAAAATTTGTTGCAAAATGCCAATTTGCCAATAGGGATCTTTGCTTTGAGAAAGAATGACCTGGCAGTTTTGGATATAAAATTCGACTTCTTGATTAAAATCTCTAAGTTCTAGATGGCCGACTTCTATTTGACCGATGTTAAGGGCATGTTTTAAGCGGGAGAGAAAAATATTTTTGTCGGAATGGGGATTTATTTTTGGTTTTAGACTGACAATTTGGAATAAAGAAAAAATAATAAGGAGAAGAACCAAAAAAGAAAAGATGATTTTTTTAGACAAGTTGGTGGATAAGTTGTAATATTTTTTGATTGTCAACTTTTTTTATGGTAAATGAGGATGGTGGCTTTTGGTGAGTTATCTTTTTTAGTAAAAGACGGGGGGTAAGTTTTTCTTGGGGAATAATGATGGTTTGAGGTAGGTGTTTTTTGACCCAAAGGGCATTTTTTATTTGTTCGTTTTGCCGGCTTTGGGGCAGAGGGACAAGAATGGCATTTTTTTTGAGGGCAACTATTTCTTGACAGGTGTTAGCTCCGGCGCGACTGATGATCAAAGAAGCTTCGTTTAGAACCCAGCCAATGTCGTCTTGATTAACATAGGCGGTGGGATAGTAATGCGGCTTGTTTTTGGTTTTTTTGACAATGGCAGGATAATCGAGGGGGCCGGTGTGATGAATGACGGTAATTTGGGCGGTAAGTTTGTCCAGCAGAGAGAGGATGGTTTGGTTGATGGTTTTTGCGCCCTGACTGCCGCCGGTGATGTAGATAAAAGGATCGTTGACGTTTTTGTAATTTTTAGTAGTTTTTTGGTAGATGGCTGATCTTAAAAGATTGCCGGTGATGATAATCTTTTTTGAGAAGAGAAAAGAAAAAAGACCCTTGTCGGGAGGAAAAGAAAGGGCGATTTTGTTGGCGAAAAGGGAATTTATGATGGTGGCTAGACTAAAAGTTGAAGTTTGTTCGTGGGTGATGGTGGGAATTTTTTGGAAGCAAGCAGCAATAATGACAGGAACGGAAGTGTAACCGCCAAAAGAAACAACGATAGCGGGATTTATTTTTTTGATCAAGTGATTAGCTTTTTTGATGGCGGGGATAATTTGAGGAAGAGAAAAAAAGGATTTTAACGGTTGGAAACGGTTGAATTTATTGCTTTTTAGTTGATGAAATCTGATGTTTTGGGGAAGGATGGTATTTTTGATGTGAGTTTCGCGGGGGTGAAGGTGACTGATGTATTCAATTTGCCATTGGCAGCGGGAATCTTTTTTGAGTTGTTCGATTAATTTTATGGCTGGAGTGTGATGATTGGTAGTGATGACAATTGTCTTTTTCATGCTGACCTTAGTATATCAGGCTTGATGTTTTTCGATGTTGTGGACAATGCCAATGGCAGCCAGAAGGCTAACCAGAGAAGAACCGCCGTAGGAGATAAAGGGGAGTGGAACGCCGGTAAGAGGAATTAGAGCGACAATGGCGCCGATGTTGATTAAACTTTGATAGGCTATCCAGCAGGCGATGCCAGAAATTATCAGAGAAAGAAACTGGTCGGTAAGTTTGCGGGCAAGGCGGAATAAACTGTTGATAAGGGTAAAGTAAAGATAAAAGATGAGAAGAAGACCGATAAAGCCGGTTTCTTCGCCGATGACGGCTAAAATAGAATCGGTTGATATTTTGGGAATAAAGCGATATTTTTGGTCAGAGGAGCCAAAGCCTTTACCTAGCCAGCCGCCAGAGCCGAGAGCATAGACGATTTGCTGGTGATGGTAAGCCGAAGACTGATTATTACCTTGAGGTGATATTAAAGTATTAAAACGTTGACGGCGATAATTTGAAGTAAAGATTAGAAGGATGCCCAAACCGATAGCGATAAAACAAAAAAGTAAGAGGGGTAAGATGTCGGCGCCCGACAAATAGTAGATGGAGATGCTGATGGCGGCGATTAAAATGGCGGAGCTTAAATTTGGTTGGATGATAATTAAAAAAAAAGGTAGGCTAAGATGAATTAGCAAAGTTTTGATATTTCTTTTTTCGGGGCGGGAAAAGAGAAAAGAAAAATAGATAACGGAAGTGAATTTTAGAATTTCGGCAGGTTGGATGCCGATAAAGCCGAGGTTAATCCACCTTCTGGATCCCAAACTTTCGGTGCCAATTTGGGGGAAAAGGACCAGAATTAATGAGATGAGAGAAGCGACGTAGAGAATAGAGGAAATTTTTTTGATGGTGGTAATTTTTATTTTGGCGCCAAGGTAAAAAAGTACCAGACCGATAAGAAGCCAGACGGCTTGTCTTTTTATAAAATAATACTTATCGTTAAAGGCAGAACTGGCTTCGGCTAAAGAAGAGATGGAGATAAAAACCAAGCCGAGGAGAGTAAGAAGGGCGGTGATGGGGAGAATAACAGACTTTGGTTTATTTTTTGGAGGCACTTTTTTGTAATTGGCAAATGAGTTTAGTGATAGGTATTTGTGGCTGGTAATGGTTTATTTGAGCAATGGTTTTGCCGTTACTTTTTTTTTGATTAAGTTGGATGCCCCGGATATGTTTCGAGTAGAAGCGGGACCGTTCTTTTTTTAGGTTGGTTTTTTGGTCTAAATTTAAAAAAGAAGCCAGGTGGAGATAAAAAAGAGAGTTAATTTTGGCCCTGGTTTCCAGATCGTGATAGA
>CAZRAZ010000033.1:0-7602 GCA_964598275.1 uncultured Gammaproteobacteria bacterium
AATACCCGAGGTTCCGCCGCCGGCTCCCTGGTCTCTTTTGTTCTGGGCATCACCTCCGTTGATCCTTTAACCTACCAACTTCCCTTCGAACGCTTTTTAACCAAAGATCGCCCCACCCCACCCGATATTGATCTTGATATCGCCGATGACAAACGCCAAGACATGCTTTACCATATTGTCAAACAATACGGCGAAAAAGCTGTCGCTCAAGTTTGTACCTTTGGTCGGATGATGGCCAGAGGCGCTATTCGTGACACCGCCCGGGTTTTAGACTACGAATACGCCATCGGCGACAAAATCAGCAAGCTAATTCCCCTCGGTGCCCAAGGCTTTCCTATGTCCATCGACAAAGCTCTCGAAATTACTCCCGAACTTATGTCCCTTTACCGGAATGATCCCGACGCCAAAAAAATCATCGACTCGGCTAAACAAATCGAAGGCTGTGCCCGTCACATCAGCGTTCACGCCTGCGCTTTAGTCATTTCCCCTACCACTGTCAATGATTTTTGCCCCACCCAAATCGAAGCCGGTGGCGACAAAATCATTACCCAATACGAAATGCACGCCGTCGAAGATGTTGGTTTGATCAAATTCGACCTCTTGGGTATTAGAAACCTTTCTATACTTGGTGCCGCCATTCAAAACGTCAAAAAATACAAGGACACCGTCGTCAATCTTCGCAAAATCTCTCTTGAAGATAAAAAAACCTTCAAAATGCTCTCCCGGGGACACACTATGGGCACCTTCCAGCTGGGAGGGGAGGGGATGACCAAATGGCTCAAAGAGTTAAAACCCGAACGGGTTGAAGATATTATGGCTATGGTTGCCCTTTATCGCCCCGGTCCCATGGCCATTATTCCCGAATACATCGCCCGCAAAAATGGCACTGCCAAGGTAAGCTACATCGACCCCCGTATGGAAAAATTTTTACAAAAAACCTATGGTCTTTTAGTTTACCAAGACGATTGTCTTTATACCGCCATCGATTTAGCCGGCTACAGCTGGACCGAAGCCGATAAGTTTAGAAAAGCCATTGGCAAAAAAATTCCCGAAGAAATGGAAAAGCAAAAGACCAAGTTCGTCGATGGCTGTGTTAAAAATGGTCTAACCCGCAAAAAAGCCGAAAGTATCTTTGCCCAAATCGAACCCTTTGTCGGTTATGGCTTTAACAAGTCTCATGCCGCTTCCTACGGCATGTTGGCCTATTATACCGCCTACATGAAGGCCAACTACCCCATCGAGTTCATGTGTGCCCTTTTAACCGCCGAGTCCGGCGACAGCGACAAAATCAGTGACGGAGTAGAGGAATGTCGCAAAATGGGTATTGTTATCGCTCCGCCAGATATCAATTTTTCCACCCGCGGTTTTGAAATCGAAGAAAATCCCGAATCCCTCAACCGTCTGGCCATTCGTTTTGGCCTGGAAGCCGTCAAAAATGTCGGGGAAGCCGCCGTCGACAATATTCTTGCTGAAAGAAAAAACAGCCCTTTCAAAACCTTATCTGATCTTTGCCTTCGGGTAGACAATCAGAAAGTCAACAAAAAAGTTTTAGAAAGTTTAATTAAAGTTGGCGCCATGGACCAATTTGGCTCCCGAAACGCTATGCTGGTAAGTTTAGATCGCATCAAAACCGATTGCGACAAAATCAATAGCAAAAAAAACAGCGGTCAATTCGGCCTTTTTGATTCTTCAGACGACCAAGAAAACAATTTAATCGTTAAAGATAACTTGCCCGACTTGCCCGACATGGACGAAAAGGAAAAACTTTCCCTGGAAAAAGAGCTTCTTGGTATCTTTGTCAGTCAAAACCCCATCAGCAAGATTCTTGCCGATTTTCAGGAGCTTGATTTACCAAAAATCAGCAGTTTCGCTTCAAAAGAACCCAACCACACCGTCAAAACCGTCGCCGTTATTTCTAAATTAAAATTAATCCGCACCAAAAGAGATAATTCCCAAATGGCCTTTCTTACCCTCGAAGACGAAACCGACCAAATCGAAGCTGTCGTCTTTCCCAAATCTTTCGATCGGTATCAAGAATTTTTAATCGAAAATAAGGCCCTTTATATCGAAGGCAAAATCAGCCACCGCAACGATGAAATTTCTATCTTAATCGACATTATTAATAACCAAGCCCCCAAAAACATCGATGCTTACGATTTTGTCATCAAAATTCCTCCCCAAACCAGCCAAAGTCAGTTAATGAAGCTAAACCATCTCTTAAAAAACAACCAAAACGGTCATCGCGGCCTAATCATTCTTCAAAACGGCAAAAAAATTGTTTTAAGTTACGGCGTTAATTACAACCAAAGCCTCCAACAAAAAATCGATCAAATTCTAGAATAGTCCAGTTTACTCTGATATAATTCCCCAGTATCAATTCGCCAAACTATGGCCATAAAAATAACACACCATCAAAAAGATTTTTTCGTTGGCGACACCGTTCGCCTTGACTACAAAATCAAAGAAGGCGGCAAAGAAAGAATTCAAGCCTTCGATGGTATCATTATTGCCATCAAAGGCACCGTTGCCAATCGCACCTTTACCGTCAAAAAAGAAGCCAGCGACAAAGTTATTGTCGAAAGAATCTTTCCGGTAGACTCTCCTTGGATTGTCGCCATGAAAAAATTGAGATCACCCAAAAAGAAAGTTAGGCGCGCCAAACTTTATTTTTTGAGAGATCCCAAAGCCCGCAAAATCTAAACTTTATTGTCATTCTGAATTTAATTCAAAACCTCTTTTATTTGTAATTTGAAATTTGTAATTTGGAATTTCCCCGATATATAATCGGGGCAGGGGTCCTTAGCTCAGTTGGCAGAGCACTTGCCTTTTAAGCAAATGGTCGTGGGTTCGAGTCCCACAGGACCCACTTATGTCACTTTATGGTCTCATCATCGGCATCTGCCTCTACATCATTTCTAAGTTTTTTACCGCCCACAACAGCACTGTTCCCAAAAACCACGAGGGCATCTTTATCCTTTCCCTTTCCGCCTCTGCCCTTTTTGGTGCCCGCGCCTACCACGTCTTGGACCAATGGTCTTTTTATTCCCAAAATACCGCCCAAATTGTCAACACCCGCGCCGGTGGTTTAGGCATCTACGGCGCTCTTTTGGTCTCCCTTCTCTTTATTTTTATCTACTCCCGCATCACCAAACTCTCCTTTACCGACATCCTCGACTCCATTATTCCCGTTGTCCCTCTCTGTCAATCACTTGGTCGTTTTGGTAACTTCCTAAATCAAGAAGGCTTCGGTTTACCAACTTATACCAATTTTGGTCAAAAAATTCCTGTCAATCTCCGTCCTCCTCAACTCCAGCTTTACAGCTATTTTCATCCCGTCTGGCTTTATGAATCGGTTCTTAGTTTTCTCCTCTTTCTCTTCCTTCGTCGCAAACCTCATCATCAAATCAGTTTTTATCTTATCGGCTACGGTTTTATCCGTTTTACCACTGAATTTTTCCGCTACGACACTTGGACAATCAACGGTATTAAGGTTGCTCAAGTTATCAGCCTCGTCTTTATTCTTGCCGGCCTTTTAAATCTTCTCCGCGACCACCTAGTTCAAAAAAAATAATATGTCAAAAAAATTTCTCCCCTTTCTTTCTTTTCTCCTTCTCATTCCCTCCCTTGCCGTCAATATTTTACTAAGCCAAAAATCTGATTATCAAGGAGAGCTGGTTGTCCAGGTAGTCGACGGTGATAGTTTTTTTCTTAAAAACAAACAAACCATCAGGCTTTTTGGTCTCGATGCTCCGGAATTAAACTCCTGTTACGGACAAGAAGCCAAACAAAAATTGGAAGAACTGATTCTAAACAAAAAAGCGATTTTAAAAGAACCTATAACTGATGATTTCAATCGAATTGTGGCCCTAGTTTATGTCGATAATATTTTAATCAACCAAGAATTAATCAAAAGTGGCTTTGCTCTTTACACCGCCAAAAGTAGCTCATCCCCCTATGATCCAAAAACCGCCGGCGATTACGCCCGAGCCAATCATCTTGGTATCTTTTCTGCCGACTGCTACCAACCCAATCCTCCTAATCCCGATTGTCCCATCAAAGGCAATATTAACGCCGACAAACAAAGGCTATATTTCCTACCCAATTGTCCTCAATACAACCAAGTCATTGTCAAAAAATCCTTTGGCGAAGATTATTTCTGCACCCAATCCGACGCCCGAAAAGCCGGCTTTACCAAATCTCCCACCTGCCCTTAATCCTTTTTCTTTCCGCTTCTAAAAAGAAACCTCTTCCGTTTCAGGCAAATCCTCCGTTACTTTCCCGTCACTCTCTTCAAAAGTTTCTTTAATCCTAATAAACTCATTTTCCACTTCTCCCAATCGACTCCGACACTGGTCAATTAAATTCTTGCCTCTTTTTAATTTTTCCAATCCCTGATCAAGATCAATATCCTCGTCCTGAAACCATCGGTTAACCTCTTCCAATTCTGCCAAAGCCTTGGCAAAATCAAAAGTATTTTTGTCTGTATCTGTCATTTTTATTTTAAAATTTTAATAATTTTAGACTTAGTTTTTCCACGAAAAAAGGTAATATCCAATTTATCGCCCAAAACCAGCGACTCCACTGATCTCACTATCTTACCACTATCATTAAAAACCAAAGAATAACCTTGTTTCAATTTCAAACCCGGATCCACCAATGCCAACTTTTCCTCAAAAGTCCTCACTTTATTAACCAAAAACCTTAGCCACAAACCAAAACCCTCTACCAAGCCCAACTGCTGTCGCTTAATTTCCCGGCTTACTCTGTTGACCTGTCTTTCCACCAAAGTCAAGTTACTCATAAATGATTTTTCCAGCATATTAAAACGATTTAATATTTGTCTAAAACCCGCCAACAAAGATCTACCGAGGTTATGAACCTCATTTTGTCTCCTCTCAAAAGCTTTTTCAAAATTGTCAATCACTCTTTTCTTCTCTTGTTCCACCTCTTCGTTCATCTGACGAATCTTTTTTGCAAACACCGACAGTATATTTGATTGGTAATTTGTCACCAATTGTGTCGCTCTTAACCAAGCTTCAGCCAATTGTTTTCCAGCATCAGTCGGTGTTGATGCTCGGACATCAGCCACCATGTCAGCAATAGTCACATCATTTTCGTGACCAATGGCAGAAATAACCGGAATTTTAGATGAATAAATCGCCTTAGCCACCGCTTCAGAGTTAAAAGCCTCCAGGCTTTCAAAACTGCCCCCACCTCGGGTCAAAACCAGCGCCTCAACCTCTTCCGAACATTCATTAAACCACCTTATAGCCTCCGTTATCTCTCTTACTGCTCTCAACCCCTCCACCCGCACGTCATAAAAATAAATTTTAAAGTCATGATCGCCCAAATGAGTCAAAAAATCCTTTTTAGCGTCCGCCTTTTCTGAAGTAATCAAACCGATTTTTTTAACATAAGAAGGGATTGCTCGTTTCCTTTCCTCGGCAAAATAGCCGAGTTTTTCCAGTTTTTTTACCAGCAGGTCATAGGCTTTTTTCAATGCCCCCTCTCCCACCGGTGCCATATATTCCACCTGAAAAGACAATCTGCCAATTGGTTTATAAATTTTTGGATATCCCAAAATCTTTACCTCCATTCCCTCTTCAAAATCAAAACCGAATCTGGCCATATCCCACCGCCACACAAAACACCCTAAAACCGCCGCCTCATCCTTATCTCGAATCGAAAAATATATCGCTTTATCCCTTCGATCAATTTGCCCTAATTCACCCCGAATAGTAACTTTGTTAGATTCCAATACCCCATTTATCCGATCCAAAAATTGGCCAACACTCAACACTTTTTCCTCTGACACAAACATACCACATTATAACCCGTCTATTATCACTACATCGGTGGCCATTTGGAGTATGGGGAAACCGTTCTGGAAGCCTGCATAAGAGAAACAAAAGAAGAGTGCAGGAACGATGTCAATTTTGAATTTCAAAAAATTCTTTACATTCGTGATTTTAGTTTAAAGTGAACGTTTTTGACAAAATTCGAACACATTTCAAAGAATCGTGTTAGCTCGCCTCGCTCCGCTCGGCTCGCAAGGTTGCGCGGCGCCCCCACCCGCCGCGCTTCCGAAAAAGTCGGCTCGAACAAGACAAAATCAGAAATGATTTTGTTCTAAAGAAAAACGCAAAAATTTAAAGAGCTTTTTATAAATTTAAATGGCGCAACCGGTGGACTCAGCAAGAATTGCGTCTTACTGTCCGATTGCGCCATCAAAAAACGCAATTCGTTTTTGCTAAGTCCAATTACACTATACAAAAATGAAAAAGCTAAAGCAATAGGAAATATAAAATTATAGGCCAAATGTTGATATAATACGATATAGTTTTGAAAAATAACAAATTATGAGTGAAAGACTTAGTCCTAAACCAGTAGATGCAATTTTATTAGCAGGAAAAGACCCTGGGAAGGATGGGTTTAATGGCCAGCATAAATTTTCTATTGAACTGGGGGGTAGAAGCGTTTTAAGTACAGTTTTAGACGCTCTCGACAGCGCATCTTTTGTTGATAGAGTCATCTGTGTCGGGCCAGTTGAAAAATTACAGGATGAGGTTTGTGGAAGAAGAAAGGACTACATTCTAGTCGAGGAAAGAGGATCGCTTTGGGACAATGTTTCTACTGGTATCGAACAACAGCAAAAAGTAAGAGGAGATAAAGAAGTTTTTATAGTTTGTTCTGACTTACCATTTTTAACTTCGCAATCTGTAGACTGGATGGTTATAAATTCACAAAGAAATGCAAATATCCAAGTTCCAGTTGTGCCCCAATCAGTTGTTCAGCAACTTTCACCAACTTACGAAACTTACTATTGGCCGATGAAAGAATTTGCTTTTAAAATGGGCAATAATGTTTTCATTGATATTAACAGGCTTTCTGATGATAGGCTCCGTACATTACTAAATGACTATAGAGGATCGGGTTCAGATAACTACATGCTGATGTCGTTACAAAGATTAACTTTACTTCAGAAGTATGGTGGAAATGAAGCGGTATATACAACTATGATTAACTATGCCTCTAAATTACTTCAAATGAGAGGTTTTACCGGAAACAGGGTTCCTTTTTCTGGGTTTAGAAATAAAGCGGATTATGAGAGAGTTATGTCAAAGATACTTGGTACCAAAGCAGAAATGCTATCAGTACCGTTTGTTGACGTAGTGCTTGATATTGATAATCCCCGAAGAACAGGAATTTTTCAAAGAGGATATGATAAAATTTGGGAAGTAGTTAGATCGCAAGCGAATGTAGAAAGGGGAACTTTAGAAGGAGTAAAATAGAACTGTTTTCCGGGCATGGGTGGGCGAGGCAAGGAAAACTAAAAATAAATTCCTTGTTCGCCCGAAGGGCGAGAAAATCGCGCGCGCAAAAAAGAAAATTTAAGCCGATTGTCATCGGCTCTAAAAAATATCGGCTCGAACTTATTTTTGAAGGACGGAGAGTTAGTAATCGATTTAAAAAAGCCGTTTGCGACGCTTCGCGCGGCCGCATTCGCGCGGCGTCGCGTACCCAGCCCTGACGCGAATTCCCTGAGTGTGACCCCGCCGGGAATCGAACCCGGGTTATCAGGATGAAAACCTGATGTCCTAA
>CAZRAZ010000034.1:0-6813 GCA_964598275.1 uncultured Gammaproteobacteria bacterium
CAAAAAATTGCCAACGTTTTGTCTTTTTATACGCTGTTTGCCAATAAAACCAAATGCTGGCAAGGGTATTTACCTAATTCGACCCAGTTGTTTGCCAGTGGAAATCTGGCTTTTTATTTCGGACCGTCCTGGCGGGTGTTTAATATTGGGGAGATGAACCCGAGTTTGGACTACGGAGTGGCCAGAGTGCCTCAATTGCCGACCTTGACAGAGGCGGGGCCGGAGGATATGGAGAATTTAGGAAACGAAAGTTTGACCAATATTTCCTGGTCGAGTTATTGGGTGGAGGGGGTAAATAATAAAAGTGATAAAAAAAGCGAGGCATTTTTATTCCTGGAATTTTTGACCAGAAAGGAAAACTTGGCAAAAATGTATGAAAGCGGATCGCAAATTAGAGCTTTTGGAGAGATTTCTCCAAGAAAAAGTATGATCGAAGAGATGAGAGCAAATACGAAGGTGGCGCCATTTGTGGAAGGAGCAGACATGGCTTTTAGCGGATGGACAAACTCAAGAACTTTTGATGACGGGTTAAATGACCGAATGAATCAGTATTTTAAAGATGCAATCAACTCGATGGTACTTCAAGGAAATAGCGTGGAAGGGGCGATGCCGGCTTTAAGAAGCGGCATTGGGCAAATAGTTAATCAATATGGCTTAAAATAGATGATTTTAGTCAATTTTAAAATTTATAAAGAAAGTTTTGGGCAAGGAGCGATTGAGTTGGCAAAGGCGTGTTATAGGGTAGCCAAAAAAACAGGAGTGGAAATAATACCGGTGGTATCGGCGATTTCGGCTTACATGATAAAAAAAGAGCTGGGAGGAAAGGTGTTTTTGCAAAATGTAGATGAAGATTTAGAGGGGGCTAAAACAGGGAGAATTTCGATGACAGAGGCGGTGACCTGGGGAATTGACGGAACGATTGTTAATCATGCCGAATGCCGAAAAAAGCCGGGAACAATAAGAAGGATGATAAAAAACAGGCCGGATGGATTTTGTCTGGTGGTTTGTCTGCAAACTTTGGGACAGGCGGAAAAATGGGGCAGAAAATTAAAAAGCGACTATATTGCCTATGAACCAAAAGAATTAATCGGCAGTAAGGAAAAATCGGTGGCAACGGAAAAGGCAAGCAGTATTGAGAAAATGGTAAAGCTGGTGGGAGAAGGCAGATTGATTGTGGGGGCGGGCATAAGAAGCAAAAAAGATGTAGAAGTAGTGATGAAGATGGGGGCGGCGGGCATATTAGTAGCTTCGGGAGTGGTGACTGATGAAGACCCGGAAGGTCGATTGGTAGAATTGACAGAGGGATTTTGTGTATAATTAGAAACTGCTATGGCATCAATTGATAATCTATTAGTATCGCTTTTTGTAGACGAAATAGTCGGCGGTTTTATTGTAACCGTGCCTCCGGGGCACGTGGGTTGTATTTATAGCATATTTAGAGGAGTGATCAAAAATGTGTGGTATCCGGGAATGCATTTTAAAATTCCGATTATTCATCGGGTGAAACTGTTTAACGCTCAACTGATTGAGTACACCATCAGCAAAGATGTGATTTTAAAGGATGACGGTAAGGAAATTATGGGAGATGAGGTGATAAATGCAGTGACGGCAGATAATAAATTCGTGTCGGTAGAGGCGACGGTACTGATTAAATTAGACACGGAAAGATTGCCGGAAATTTGGCAGAATATCGGAGAAAATTTTGTCAGTAAGGTTGTCAGGCCGGTGACCAGAAGCCGGATTAGAAAGGTAATCACCAACTATAATTTGGCAATGGCTTTGTCGACGGAAAGGACGAAAATTGAAGATGAAATAAAAGAAGAACTGCAACAATCTTTGGCGGGACACGGTTTACATGTGGATAATTTTTATTTAAGTTCGCTGACTCCGATTGAGGGAAATGTGATGGAGGAAGCGGTGGAAAATGTAAGGGAAGAGCCTGAATTGCCAAAAACTAAAGAGGAAATTGAGAATAGCAGAGAAATAAGCGGGAACGTACCGGAACGAAGAAGTTAACTATCCGGTTAGCCTGCTAGGGTGAGGGCGTAGATTTGGCAATTTTTGGGAAAGGCAAGAGCAGCAGAATGAATAGTAGCGCCGGTGGTGTAGACGTCATCAAAAAGAATAACGTTGGGAGGTGGTGGTGAAAGTAAGCGGAAAGAATTGACAGGGTTTTTGATTCTTTGGGCTGGAGGAAGTTTGACTTGGGGAAGAAGAGAACGAGTGCGAATAAGAAGATCGGGGGAAAATGAAAGATGAAGAGATTTGGCGATGTTTTGGGCTAAAAGTGATGACTGGTTGAAGCCGCGCCAGCGCCAGCGACGAGGATGGAGAGGAATGGGGAGGATGCTAAAGTTGTTGTCTTGCCAGAAAGACAAGAGATGAGGAAAGGTGAATTTGAGGTGAGCGGAGGCAAGATGGGCAAGTTCGGGGACTTGGTGACTGACAAAATTGTATTTGAGGGCAGTTAAGTTGGCACGAAGAGGGTGATGATAACGAAAAAGAGACAAAAGACCGGCAAGGGGCGGGGGCGGAAAGGGATTGAAAGCAAGATGGGTAAGTTTTTGTTGACAGCGGGGACAGAGATAGAAATCGGGACGATGACAAGCGTAGCAGTTGACGGGGAATAAAATATCAAGAAGCATAAAATAATTGTAGAATATGTGATGAGAGTTATGTTGCCCCTGAAGCAAAATGCCAGCGAATTGGTTTTGATTATGATGATGACGGCGATTGGAACGGTGCTTTTGACCAGATTGTGTTTGGATATGACAGATTATCCGATGGTGGGAGGCGAGGTGTGGCATATAGCCCATTTGACCTGGGGCGGAACCTTGATGCTGTTTGGCATGGTGCTGGCTTTGATTACTCACGGAGAAAGGTATAAAAAAATTGCGGCGGGCGGATTTGGAATCGGCTGGGGTTGGTTTATTGATGAGGCAGGAAAATATTTGTCGGTGGATAATGACTATTTTTTTCAGCCGGCGATTGTGGTGATGTACATATTTTTTATTCTAATGTTTTTGCTTTACCGTTTTTTGGAAAGAAATAGAGTAAAAAACCCAAAAGTATTATTGTATCAGGCACTAGCAAACCTGGAAGAGATAACGGAAAAAGATCTGGAGAAAAAAGAAAAAAGAGAATTGATAAAAAACTTAGACAGAATTGCAAAAAGGGTGGATCCAACAATTAAGTTTTTTGTGGTTGGTTTGAAAAATTTAATTAGAAAGGTGGAAGTAATAGAAGATAAAAGAGAAAAATGGAATCAAAGATGGTGGAGAGAGGTGAAAAAATTTTCTTATCATCGGGTGTTTAGAAAGAAATTTGTATTGGTCTTGCTTTTGGTTTTGGCGTTAATTTATGCAATTGGGGGAGTATACGATGCAATAGTTTTTGGTAAATATTTGTTTTTGAGGGAGTGGAACGGCTGGATGTTTGGGTTGAAAATATTTTTTGATTTGGTAACTTCGGCGCTGTTTATGGTGGGAATTTATTGGGTTTGGCGGAAGAAAAAAAACAGGGGCATGATTTATTTTCGTCAAGGATTACTGGTAAACATATTTTTGTCGTCGGTGTTTAAGTTTTATCTGGAACAATTTTCGGGAGTATTTAGTTTGATAGCAAGCGTGGTGATACTGATGGGATTGGGCAGATTGAGAAAAGAGCGGATAATTTAGAGATTTATAAGGTATTTTGTAGGTTTTCTGATATAATATGGGCACGGAGATGTATTGCATCGACGGAAAAGATCTTTAAAAAATGGCAAGCCGACTTTGAAAGCAGTCGCTAAACAGATTTCAAGAAGAAAATGCCAAAATTGAAAAATTTGGTTTTGATTTAGCTAACGTAGTTACCGATAAATTCGGCGAACTAGAACAATCATTGTTTGGAGGTCAAACTCCTGCAGTGATTGCTGTTTGCTAAGTTGAACATCCGGTCAGTCCCCTATTCCAGAGGAGGTTGATTGGGTGTCAAATAAACTGGAATGCTGTCAAAATAATTTTGGTTTTGTTTTGATAAAAGATTCACGAGAGTGGAAAATAACCAACCTTCAGAAATTTTTCTTGTTAATTTTTGAAGATTTAGCTAAACAAGATAAGCTTGTAGAAGTTTTTTAAAATCGATTTCGGACCCAGGGTCGTTACCTGGCATCTCCTCCACGTTAGGCGCCGAGCCAACAGTGTAAGCAGAGTTGGTTTTTGGATAGACCGATAGCTTTGACCATGGATTCTATGGGTAGATATTTTAAGGAAGTGACGCCGATTTCTTGTCTGATATGGTCGACCATTTTGCGGTATTTTGGGGAATTGCTGTCGGTAAATTGGTCGATTGATTGAGGAGTAGAAAAGCTTTTTTTGATGGCACGACGGGCGGCCAGTTCTGCCTTGGTGCGGGTGGAAAGAAGATAAGGACAGGGAAACATAAGAGGAGGACAGGCAATACGAACATGAATTTCTTTGGCTCCACAATCCCAAAGTTTTTTGATGGCCTGATTTTTTAACTGGGTACCTCTGACAATGGAGTCGTCACAAATAACGATACTTTTACCTTTAATGATGTCGGGGATGGGAATGAGTTTCATTTGGGCGATTTGGTCGCGGACGAATTGATCGGGGGGGGTGTAACTGCGACCATAACCGGGGGTGTATTTGACCAAGGCGCGGCGATAAGGAATGCCGGAGCCAATGGCATAACCCAGGCCGTGAGCAATGCCGGAGTCGGGAATACCCGTAACAAAATCGGCTTTGATATTGTCGTTTTGGGCCAAAGCAATACCACAACGTTGTCTGACAGATTCAACGGAAATATTTTGATAGGAAGAAGCGGGGTAGCCGGTGTAAATCCAAAGAAAAGAGCAGATTTTTTGGGAATTTCGGCCTGATTGCAGATTTTTCAGAAGACCAGTTTTGCTTAAAAGAACAATTTGATCAGGAGTTAATTCCATTTTTATTTTGTAGCCTAAATTGGGAAAAGCACAGGTTTCGGAAGAAACAGCTAAACTACTACCTTTTTGACCGATAGTAAGAGTATTGCGACCAAGGGGGTCACGGGCGACATAAAGACCTTTGGGGGTTAAAACCAATAAGGACAGAGAGCCTTTGATTTGAGAAAAGAGATGGTTGATACCATCGACAACATTTTGTTTTTGAGCAATAATTTTGCCGGCAACTTCAGTAGGATTAATTTGACCATCACTTAACTCGGAAAAACTGCCACCTTGGGCCATGATTTTTTTGACCAATTGATTTTTGTTGATAATCAGGCCGGAAGTGACCAGGGCAAAGGTGCCAAAAGAAGAAGAAATGATGATGGGCTGGGGCTCGTTGTCGGAGATAACGCCAATACCCATAGAACCTTTCATCTGATCTATTTCGGCGGCAAATCTGGATTTAAATTGGGAGGTGCTGATATTGTGAATACTGCGATAGAGGCGGTGGTTGCTAATGGCTAGACCGGCTTTCTCTGTACCCAGATGCGATTGGTAATCAGTACCGTAAAAAAGAGTTTGATTGCAATTTGCTAAACCGACAACGCCAAATAAACCACTCATTTCTGATGATACCTTATTTCTTTTTTGAATTCTTGTTTTTTTAGCTCGGAGCGTTTTTCGTATTTTTTGATTTTTTTGCCGATGCCGATCTCGACTTTGAACCATTTACCGGATAAATAAATGGCGATGGGAATGAACATGTATTTTTGTTTTTTGTAGGATTGGAGTTTTTTGATTTGAGAAGCGGAAAGCAAAAGAGAGCGGGAGTGGGTGGTGTCGATGAGTTGATTTTGAGAAAATTTGTAGAGAGGAATATTTAAGTTGACAAGCTGGGGCAAACCATTGTCGACGGTAACATGGGCATTTTGAAACTGGACACCTTGAGTGCGCAGTGATTTGACATCAGCACCGGTTAAGACCAGACCGGCTTCGATTTTGTCGATAAAGTGATAGTCGCGGGAATCGCGGTTGAAATGACGCATATAGGGGAATTATAAACCAAGAGCTTAGAGAGAGAGACGATAGATTTTTTGGTCGTGGCAGAGAATGTAGATGATATTGTTGGCTTCGTCGAGAGCAATATCGTGAATTTTTTTGTCGCCAAGATCGTATTTGGCAAGAAATTCGCCGGTTTTTTGGTAAACAAAAATTAAATTTTCCCTGTCGGTAAAGGCAATGATGTCACTATCGATGCCAACAACAAGATTGTTGGCGGAAGTGGCGGTAATGGCCTGTTTGGGAGCAAAAGAGTCGGCCTGACCGCGAACAAAGGGGCTGATGGTGCCATCGGCAGACAGGAGCCAGAGCTTGCCGTTGACGGCAAAAGAAGTGACAGAAGAGGGTAATTTTTGATCGGACAGAAGCCAAGGACTGGCAGAAAAAGTGGAAGCGGAAGGAGTAAATTTAGTGATAGAATCGGAGAGAAGAACATAAAGAGCGGTGTTCCAAGATTGGAAGTCAAGGGGGGAGGAAGAAAGATTAAGATTGGAGAAACTGACTTTTTGATCAACGGTGTTTTTGTTTAAAAGCGAAATACCGTTAGAAGTGAGAATATAATAGTTGTTTTGTGACTCGATCAAGGAAATAGCTGATTTGATGTCGTCGCTTAAAGAGATGTTTTTGTGACTTTTTTGGTTAACATCAACCGAGTCAACCCGACCAAAATTTTTGTTGACTAAAAATAAATTGGGAGAGGAAAAAATGATTTGACTGTATTGGGGATCGCTGCCAATAAGAGAGGTGTCGTAAACAAATTCGACGTTTAAATCTTGAGAAGAGCCGGTTTGAGATAAAAGAGTGGTGATATCTTGACGATAGGTGTC
>CAZRAZ010000035.1:0-6711 GCA_964598275.1 uncultured Gammaproteobacteria bacterium
CATTTTCTAAAGCATATTTATAACCCGTCTGCAAAGCCACTCCATAACCCAAGTTATACGGATGACTAATTACATCAGCTTTTGTCTTCGCTACCTCCGCCAAAGTCCGATCGGTAGACCCATCATTGATAACCAATACATCAAATTTTTTATTTGTTTTAAATACCCCCTTGATTGTTTTCACAATCATCTTCTCTTCGTTATATGCCGGAATCATAATCAATATTTTTTTATTCACGTTTTATCTTTCCAAAAACATATTTAAAAAATTTGTTAACGTCTTCAATAAAAGTTTTTGGACTGACCATATAAACTCTCCTTTTAGCCATTATCATTACCCACAAATTTTTCGGCTTCATGTTATATCTTCTGACAAAATCCGTCACCTCTTCTTCTAACTTGCCAAACCTCTCAGGACTAATCACATTATTCTGGGTTCGACTGTCAACTTTATAATAATTACTCGGCCAGGTCGTATAAAAGTCTTTAAGGCTCATCTTGTCTTTAATTAAACCCCTTTCAATTCCCTGTCTATACATCTCCGTCCCAGGAAAAGGTTCATAAACTCCCAAAATAACCAAATTAGGTTTTATCTCTCTTATAAAATCCATGGTTTTTCTAATATCTTCTTCCGTTTCATCCACCACTCCTATCATAAAATAACCACTCCAATGAATTCCGGACTGATGCAACAATTTGGCCGCTCTCCTGACTTGAGCCAAGGTTATCCCTTTTTTCATTAACTTCAACATCCTGGCAGAACCGCTTTCAATTCCAATCTTGATAAAATTACAACCAGCTTTTTTCATTAAAGTCAACAGATTTTTATCGATCAGGTTAATTCTGGTATTACATTCCCAGCTTATCCTCAACTTCATTTTTATAATTTTTTCACAAAGTTCCTCTACCCTTTTCTTATCAATTGTAAAAGAGTCATCCTTCAATGTAAATTGCCGAGTTCCATACTTAGCCATCACATAAACGATTTCCTGTAACACCTCATCCACACCTCTCAAACTCAACCCTTTAGTTGAGGCACAATAGGTACAATGATAAGGACAACCACGACTAGTCATAATCAAACCCATATCTTCAGAACTCATTTTGTCCTCGTTAAACAACAAGCTCCTATCCGGCATGGGAAACTTGTTAATATCCCTTTCCATAAACCGATCTTTGTTTACCAAAACTTCTCCATTTTCTCTCCAAGATAAACCCAGTATGGATTTCAAATTTGCTTCGCCACTTCTTATGCTATTCAAAAGCTCAATCATCGATTCTTCTGCCTCACCTCTAATTATATAATCCACTTCAGGACAAACCTCAAAAATCTCATCTGATTTAACCGTCGCATGAGGACCACCGATTATTATCTTACATTTCGGCAAAACTTTTCTGCATAACTTTGCCACATAGAATACCGAGGCCGCAAATGTAGTAAAAGCAGAAATACCAACTACGTCAGGATTAAATTTCTTAATGTTTTTTTCAAATTCCTTCCATATCAAATTATTTTTATCCTTAAAGGATTTTAAATAAACATCATATCTTGATGACATCTGAGAATAGTCAATGCTATCAGGACTGGCACAATAGTCAGCATCATAAACCATCACCTTATGACCTCTCTTTTCTAACACAGTTCCCAACAGGGTAATTCCAAAAGGAAAATAACGATTGTAAAAACCGATGATTCTATAAAATGGGGGGGTAATTAATAAAACTCTCATCAGAGAATTTTATCAAAAATAATCAACGGATATACAAACAACCCTTTTTCTTCTTTCAAATCATCCATCTCGTTGTTAGAATAAAAAAACCCATGAAAAAAAACAAAAGAAAAAACTCACAAATGATAAAAGACTTTTTAAGCTTTCCTCTTAGAGCTGTATCTCTTTTCGAAATTGATAAGTGGGGATTATCTTCTCTTGCAACAGAAAGGTTTGACTATGTCACCCGATATGCAAAAGGATTTTGTCTTGATGTTGGTTGCGGACGAAACAATCGTTTTATCTCCGAATTTATGTCTGGTTGTGGCATAGGAATAGATGTTTACAAGTATGAAGGACTAACAAATAAAAATATAGTAAAAGATATTACACACTTTCCCTTTAAAAAAACCTCTTTTGATACCGTAACCTTCATTGCCAACATCGGACATGTTCCAAAATCAAAAAGAGATGTTGAATTATTAGAAGCATATCGTTGTCTCAAAAAAAAAGGAAAAATTATTATTACCAACGGAAATCCTTTAGCAGAAATTTTAGTTCATAAAGTAATTTATCTCTATGACAAAATTTTCAAAACAAACTTTGATCTAGACTCAGAAAGAGGAATGGAAAAAGAAGAAAGCTGCTATGTCTTAGATTCCGAAATATATCATCGACTTAAAAAGGCTGGTTTTAAAAAAATTAAAAAACACAGTTTCTTTACTCAGTGGGGACTAAACCACCTTATCATTGCCCAAAAATAAAACTAAGCAACGTCATAATCAAACATTGTTAAAAACCATTTGTCTGTATCTCTAAAACCAAATAGTCGTTTTTTACCATGCCATCTCAAAACCACTTTCATTGGTTGTGGTTTTAGAAAATCAGGGCAACTAACAAAACCATTTTTTCGCATTACATCAAATTCAAAATTATTTTTTGTTGTTAAAAAACCCACCTGATCAACCCCCCTTTTTCTCCAATATCTATCAGCTCCAACCAGCAATTCTCTTCCCACTTCACGCCATTTTCCCTTTCTTTTTAAAAGAAAATCTACCACCAAACCATTTTTCAATCCTGAAGTCTCCATCAATCCCAACACCATATAACCCAACAACTTTCCCCGCTTCTTATACCCAAGATATTTATAATTTCTATTCGGACAATTCATCCTCCAATCAAGGAAATCTCCATCCCTGAGCGCTATATTTTTATAATATTTTTTGTTTCTCTTCCACAAATTGTTGATCTCCTCTTTTTTCATCTCGAAAACTATATTCCCACTTTCGCCACCCCCACCTCTAAATCCTAAACAAAAATCCACCGGCCAAAATAAATACTTTAAGAAACTAACCTTTAATTTACTGGCCAATAAATTAGACAATTTATAAGGCTTAATTAACAATGGCAGTTCCTTCAATTCGTCAAAGTTCAATCTTCGCACAAAACCAGGGTATGAGTTAGGGTTAGGAAACCCCAACGTAAATTCGATCCCTCTCTTCTGACATTCCCAAAAACAATCTTCAGCTAATTTTGTAAAAATCCCCATCTTTCGATAATCTTCCCTAACCAAGGTGTTCAAAGAAACAGATCCCAACACATTCTTACCTCCAATTCTATATTTTTGAGGGATAACACAATACAAACCAACTACTTCATCTCCATCATTAATCGCCAACTTAATTGTCGAATTACCCGCAGGGTTTTCGCTATTTTGCCAATCAAAAAAATCTTCTTCTCCCACTCCTGATTCAAAAAAATATTTCTTCAATAACGACAACACTTGTTGTTTATATTTAATCTCATAGTCCTTAACCTCCCATTTATTGTTTTTTTCTTCCATTTTTCTTTCTCTCCAAGTAAGTGCTTACATATTCAGTCATTTTTTCAATCGACGGCGGACAACCAGCTATCTGCGAATCTAAATAAGGATAACCCAAAAGACTTTTAATCGCACAATTTCCAACCGCTCCCACCTCTTTTTCACCCAACTTCATAATGTCAATATCGCTTCCAAAAGCCAAATATCCTTTCCTGCCTCTCTTGGCATTCAAGCTTCTCAAAACAGTCCATAAACTATTTAAACAACCAGAACATGGTTTCCCATCGATCAAGGACAGATCAACATGAGGACTCAACCGGCTATCCGGTCCTTCAAACTGTTTTTTTACCACCGCCAACTCCTCACCCAAAAAAACAATATTAGCTTCTCTAATTTCTCCCAAACCTAACTCAAAAGCTATCCGACAGTGCCTAGCCGGCTTTAACCCGGTTATTATACTAATCGCCTTATCAATTGCCACCGGATCCATGCTGGCCAATACCAACCCCAAGTTTGCTCTTTTACCCAAAGCCGCCGGACCCATTCCTTCAAGCCCTACACTTCCATCCATCACTGTTAGATATTTTGGTAAGGCCTTATTCAACAAAGCCACTTGTAGATCCAAATCTCCCTGGTGCATTCTTTTTCGAGTTTGATAATTAATCACCCCTTTCATATTTTTCAAAGCCAAAGACCATCTGGTTTGAAAATGCGTCTTAACTACCGGCACGTTTATGATCAAATCGGCTTTAAAAATTTCTTCGGCAATATCAAAAACATAGACCGAACCCTTATATTTTATTTTCTTCTTAAGATACTTTCCTTCCGCCAAATCAAAAAATTTTATTCCGTATTTTGCACACACTTCACCCAATCCAGATTTCTCCAATGCCTTTTTGGTATCAAAACCCAAAACACTACATTCACCCACTACAATTCGATCTGAACCAACCCCCACCTCCTCGATCAAATACCTCAAAACTCCTTCCACCACCAAAGGATTCGTCACAATTCCACTATTACCTTCTTTGGCTAGAGCCAAATTAGGTTTAATAAATACCCTCCTATGACTAGCTATATTCCCACCAATCAATCTCAAACTCCTAACTGTCGCCAATATTGGATCATATTTTACTTTCGATATAGACACCCTTGATCTTCGATCATCGCTTTTCAATTTATGTTCTATTCCTTCACCCAAGCCACCGATTATTACCTTTCTCAAAAAAAAATGCCCATCGTTGTCCTCCAGCAATAAAGATTTGTATGGCACCTCCTGATTATCCGGTGAACTAATATAAACATCCGAACTTGCTCTAACCTTTGCCCCCTTTGTCACAATTTCTTCCAATTTCTTTCCGCAAAAAATACACTTGTCTACAGGGTAATACCACACCTTGTCACATTTTTTACATTTATACAAAAACATATTTTTAATCCTTACTTAATATATGAATAACACAAGTACCCCCAGTTCCACCCACATTATGTGTCAAACCCAATTTAGCCCCTGTTACCTGCCTCTTCCCAGCCTCACCCCTCAATTGACAAGTTACCTCTGTCACTTGTGACACCCCTGTTGCCCCCAAAGGATGTCCTCCTCCTTTCAATCCTCCGTCAGTATTTATCGGAATTCTTCCCCCTATTTTTGTTTCTCCGGCCCTTATCAAATCTTTTGCTTCACCCCTTTTACAAAATCTCAAATCTTCCATAGCCAAAACCTCGGCAATAGTAAAACAGTCGTGAACTTGTGCCAAGTCTATATCCTTAGCCGTCACTCCCGCCTGACCATAAGCAATTTCCGCTGCTTTGGCCGACGTTTCCATTCTAGTCAAATCTTTTGACTGACTAAAGGATAACATACCACTTTGCAATACAGATCCAATCACCGCCACATCTCTCTTGTTCGTCTTATTTTTTGACATTACCACCGCCGCAGCCCCATCAGAGATAGGACTACAATCATATAGGTTTAATGGAGTTGCAATTATCGGTGATTTTTTAATTCTTTCCAAATCAACCACACTACCATAAAAATGGGCTTTTTTATTTAAATTGGCGTTTTGGTGATTTTTTAAAGACACTAAATTTAAGTCAGCAGATGTCAAACCATATTTCTTCATATACTCACTAGCTAACAAAGCATATGCCACCGGAAACAAAACTCCCTCCTTATAATCAAAATAGAAATCTCCAGCCAAGGAAATATACTTACCATTATCAAAAGCACTGGCATCGTTCATCTTTTCTACTCCTACTACCACTACATTTTCAAATCGTGACAATGCCATTATTCCTTCATAAACAGCCGTTCCCCCAGAAGCGCACGCATTTTCACACCTTACAATCGGTATAGACAGACCAGGAAGAAGACTGGCCAAAAGTGAGCCAAGATGAAGTTGATTGTTGTACAATGAGGAAGCATAATTACCAATATAAATTGCACCCACCTCGTTAATATTTATCTTTGCATCTCCTATCGCCTCAAAAATCGCTTCATACATCAACTCAGCCAATGTTTTATTAATCAAGCCAAATTTTGTTTTTCCGACACCCCTAACAAATGCCAATCTCTTCATAATATGACAATTTAACACACCCCTATTTAATTCACAATGAAACAAGTCAAAAATATTTTTTCAATTGATACAGAAGACTGGTATCATTCCTATTATGGCCAAAAAATCCACCATGAACATACATCAAGGATCATCAAGCCAGTCGAAAAAATTCTAAAAATTCTCAAGAATAATCAATCCACCGCCACTTTTTTCATCGTCGGCCAAGTTGCTCAAAAACATCCCGAACTCATCAAAGAAATCAAAAAACAAGGTCATGAAATCGCCTCTCACGGTTTTGATCACCTCTTCGTTGATAAAATTGGACCTCAAAAATTCGAAACTGATTTAACAAAGTCGAAACAAATCCTTGAGTCCATAATCAAAACCAAAGTTTTAGGTTATCGAGCCCCGGCCTGGTCGGTCAATCAAAAAACAACTCCGTGGTTTTGGTCAATTCTAAAAAAACACGGTTTCAAGTATTCTTCCAGTATTTTTCCTTTCAAAACCTTTATGTATGGAGATAATACGGCCATACAACTCCCTCACAAAATTAACGGCATTTTAGAAATTCCGCCTCCTGTTGTACAAATAAAAAATATCAGAATCCCATTTTCTGGTG
>CAZRAZ010000036.1:0-6571 GCA_964598275.1 uncultured Gammaproteobacteria bacterium
TCATTTTATTATCTAGCTTAATTTCGTTTTTCATCAAGATTTTTCTATTCTACTAGCATCCCATAATGTGTTCTGTTATACTTATCTGTACCTTAACGAGCAATCCTGCTTGTAAATAGGTGAAAACAGGGAGGCTCTGCAAATGCGCAGAAGCTATAATCTGTGTTCATATATCTTGCAGTAGGAGGAACGTACGATGATGCGACGGTGGTTGATGGTGCTGGTGGCGGTGGCGCTGATGGCACTGGTGTCTGTCCCCTGTCAGGCCGACGGCGGTGATCTTGAGGTCAAGGTCACCGAAATTGGAAAGGTGATCGGCAACGGTTGGGGCACATTTGTGCCGTCATTCCTTCCCACCTCTCCGAACGACTATGGCGTGCGGGTCCAGTACTACTCCGAACTCATCGGATTCGACCACAAAGAGGAGTGGGTGACCAAGCCGGTCTATCGTGGTTCTGATGTTCAGGGGTTCTGGGTATCCCTGGAAGGCATCGACGAGAACCATTTCGTGGACTACATCGACTTGTCGATCGGCGCCTACGGCCTCCCCCCCAACCCCCCCGCTATGCTCTACTTCCTGGTCATCGACAGCTATGGCTGGGTCATCGGTTCCGGGGAAGGTGAGCTGGCGGAATTCTTGTCTGACGACGAGTGCAGGGGGCAGATAGGTGAGATGAGGAGGATGTTTCTTCATCTCAACCTCCTCAAATCAGTCCCTCTCCCCACCACGATCGGGCTGGTCCCCGGTTACGGCTCTCGGAACCTGGGGATGAATATCGTCACCCCGCAAGGAGCGCGAGACCAGAAGATGTGCTACAACAACCGTTACAATCAATCCGTACCCGGAGGGTACGGGGTTTGGTGGCGGTGAGGCCGTCCGTCTGCAGGAGTGTCCCTTCCTGGGGCACTCCTGCCCCTTCCGGGTTTCCCCGTCCTCCCTCATCTCAAAATTTCTCCTCCTACTGCAAAAAAAATTATTTCCTTTTCTAAAAACAATTTATTGTAATTATTTTATTACCACCGTGTCCTTACACTACCAAATCCTCTGGCGTCATTTTTGATTTCAACTAACCAACTTTGGAGGTTGGTTTGACGAAGTGATATTTATTGATATAATTAAATATGGTTGATGAATATAGAATCACTGGAGGGAGTTTACCCGAGGTAGATGACGTAAAGGTGGTAAATGATTACGGACTACCTTGTGTGAGAGGTTGCAGACAAGACCCTAAAATTTGCGAGAGAAGAGGGGATTATCTGGGATTAGGAGATAAATGTGGTAAATTAGTGGTGATGCCTACTGGAACAACGTCTGAACTACGGCCAAAGTGTGGAGGGGTGTGGGTGTATGGAAAAATTTTGGTTGATGATTATCAAATTTGACATGTGTTAATGACAAAAGACTTTTTCTGGAGAAAAGAGGAAAGTTGGATATAATAAATGACTTATAAAAAAGTTATATGATAAAATCTCGGGTATGGAAATAAGGGTTGCCGAGAGAGCCATAAATACAGATTACACTGAACATTCGCGTAAACAAATTGAGTCTATTAAAGCTCGCTATAGAGCAGGGGCGGAGTATTCAAAAAATTTGCTGGGAGAAACTGAAGGCCCTTGGTTGGATATCGGAGCAAATGTTGGATATGGATTACCGCAGTTACCGGCTTGTAGAAAGGGTGTTTTTGCAATTGACACGGAGATAAAATATCTCCAAAAGGCGTTAGAGCAAAATTCTCGAGTGAAAGGAATGGTTATGGATGCTTGTCATCTTGGTTGTAATAATGGTTGTATCGCGACGGTAAGTTGCTTTGAAGTAATTGAACATATGGAAGAGCCGAGGCAAAAAGAACTGCTGGCAGAAATACACAGAGTACTTGAGCCCGGGGGAGTTTTGGTCATTTCTACTCCGGATAAAACTGCCAGCGGCAAACGACGAAGGAGTCCTGATCATGAGAGAGAATTAACTTTTAAAGAATTAGAACGGCTTTTGACAGAACAAGGGTTTGCAATTAAAGAAGTTTTGGGAGAAAGTTTTTATAACAATGGTCTTTTTCATCGTGTCTTTCGAGGTTTAAGAGAAAATCCCCTGGTAGTATTGGCCTATTACCGTTTGATTCCCTGGTCTTTAAGAAGCGGTCTTAGAGATGCGTTTTCTAATTCTCAAGATGGAACAACTGTAAGAAAACCAAGGGCAAATGAGACAGCAAGAATTAATTTTGTGGTTTGTCAGAAGTCAGAGTAGGGGCTGGCTGATTTGTGGTGTATAATGGCCGAATGGATACGGTAAAAGATATCAAAAATGTAGCGGTGATTGCCCATGTTGACCATGGCAAAACTACGCTGGTGGATGCGATGTTAAAGCAAACTCACACCTTCCGCGATAACCAAGAGGAAATGGGGCAGGAGCGGATTATGGACAGTAATGATTTGGAACGGGAAAAAGGGATTACCATTTTGGCTAAAAACACGTCGGTGTTTTATAAGGGCGTAAAAATTAATATTATCGACACGCCCGGACATGCTGATTTCGGCGGAGAAGTGGAAAGGGTAATGAACATGGCCGACGGGGCACTTTTAATTGTGGATGCGGCTGAAGGGGTGATGCCACAAACAAGATTTGTTTTAAAAGAAGCCTTTGCGGCGGGGTTAAAAATAATAGTAGTAATCAACAAAATTGACAGAAAAGATGCCGATACTGCCAGAGTATTAACAGAGGTGGAAAATTTATTTTTGAATTTAGCAGTGGTGGAAGACCAGTTAGATTATAAGGTAATTTATGCCATTGGCAAGGAAGGAAAAACTTTTGAAAAAATGCCAACAGGGGTCGAAGAAAAGGCAGATACCGGTCCCCTATTTGAAGCAATTTTACAGACTATTCCCAGTTCGATTAAAAACAGCGATAAAAAATTTGCGATGATGGTGTCGGCTTTTGAAAAAAATGATTATTTGGGTAAATTGGCGGTGGGTCGGGTACACAGCGGGAAAATTGCCAAAGGAGACCGAATAAAATTGATAAATTCTGACGGAACAGAGGCAGGAAGATTCAAAATTGAGAAAATGTATATAAATGAGGGTTTGGAAAAGGTGGAAACGGAGAAGGCCGGCAGCGGAGAGATTGTTTATCTGGCGGGAATTGGCCAAATTAAAATAGGTCAAACCATTGCCGATGTTTTGACAGAAAAACCATTGGCGACAATCAGTGTCAGCGAGCCAACATTAAAGGCCGGTTTTGGGGCCAATAGCAGTCAATTTGCCAGCAGGGAAGCCAAATTTTTGACCAGTCGACAATTAATCGAGAGGCTTCGGGAAGAAGTGGAAACAGATTTGGGATTAAGACTGGAAGAGGATAAAAATGATCCGTCAAAAGTGGTAGTGGCCGGCAGGGGCGAATTGCATCTGGCTATTTTGATTGAGAAATTGAGACGTCAGGGTTATGCCATGGAAGTAGGTAAACCAGAAGTTATTTTGAAAGACATCAACGGAATACTGTGCGAACCGTGGGAAGAAATGACGATTTTGGTAAGCAGAGATTTTGTGGGAGCGGTAAGCGGTGAAGCGGGCAGAAGACGGGCACAATTATTGGAAATGGTGGAAGATAAACAAGGCGGAGTAAAAATGATTTATAAGATAAGCGAAGAAAATGCATTGGGAATAAGAAGCGTACTGATGAGCAAGACCCGAGGAGAAGCCTTGGTTAGTTTTATTTTCTTGGGTTTTGAGGCAAAAACAGAAAAAACCGGATCGAGCAGAAATGGAGTGATGATTGCGTCGGAAAGCGGAAAAGCTCTACCTTATGGGTTAAATTTGGCTCAAAAAAGAGGCATAACTTTTGTGGAACCCCGGGAAGAAGTCTATGCAGGAGAGGTGGTCGGCTTGCGGCCGGTTTTTGGAGATTTGGAAATAAACGTGTGCAAGGGTAAACAGTTGACCAACATGAGAGCGGCGGGCAATGATGAGGCAGTGGTACTGTCGCCGGCGGTGAAATATAGCCTGGAAGAAGCTTTGGATTTTATTGAAAACGACGAACTTTTAGATGTAACATCGACGGCCTTGCGATTAAGAAAAAAAATGCTGTCAAAAATTGAGAGAGTGAGACAGGAAAGAAAGGGCAGATAGGTGTATAATGGGCTAAATGTTTGAGAGAAATGCAGTACTGGGAAAAAAACAGGTAAAAGAAGTTTTTGGCGGAGATCCTCGGTGTAACAGGTTAATTGACTTACTAGACGAGAAATTGAAAGCGGTGGCGGTAGGTAAATTAGATCCGGAAAATGTTGTTAGATTTCTTGATAGATTACCCAAAGAAGTTTCGGAACGGCTGACACGCCCTAATGTGAAATTGCGGGGAGATTCGCCAATGATAGTGATGAGGAGAGAGAAGGAAAGAAAGAGGGCTCGAACGGTAAATTAGCCTTGATGAAGTTGGCGGTGAATGGCAGTCAGGTGGGCGGGAATATCAATATTTTGAGGACAGGCTTTGACACATTTGTTGCAGTTTAGACAACGATTGGCCTTTTGATCATCTGGGAGAGATTGATAGCTGGAACGGGCAGAAGATAAACTACCTCCGATTTTAAACTGATTATAGATAGAAAATATTTTGGAGATATTAATATTTTGGGGGCAGGGTTGGCAATAACGACAGTCGGTGCAGAGAATATCAGCAATTTTTTGGTAGGCGGTTTGAACTTTTTTGATGATTTCTTGATCGGCGAGGGAAAGAGAACCGACAGCAGAACGGTCGGCCGAGGCGAGATTTTGTTTCAGTTGATCCATGGTGGACATGCCACTTAATAAAAGAGAGACTTCGGGCTGATGCCAAAGCCATTGTAGGGCCCAATCGACCGGAGTGCGGGAAGGGTCCGCTTTTTGGTAAATATTCTTAATGACGGCTGGAGGGTTGGCTAGAGCGCCACCTTTAAGCGGTTCCATGATAACGACAGCCAAACCTTTTTTTGAGGCATAGCGAAGTCCTTCAAGACCGGCTTGAAAATCAAGATCTAAAATATTGTATTGAATTTGGCAGAAAGCCCAGTTGTCGTAGGCGTCAATGATTTGTTTAAAGAGAGGCAATTGATCGTGAAAGGAAAAGCCAAGATAACCGATACGGCCATCCCTGATGGCGGATTCGGCCCAGGGGAGAACTTCAAGATCACGAATAAGCGGCCAGGTGGTCTGGTTTAAGGCGTGAAGAAGATAAAAATCTAGGTGATCGGTGTCTAGTTTTTTGAGTTGCAGATTTAAATAATGATCAAAATCTTTTTTGGAAGAGATTAGCCAGGCAGGTAATTTGCTGGCCAATTTGGTTTTTTGACGATAGCCGTTTTTTAAGGCTTTGCCAACAACAATTTCGCTTTGGCCATCGTGATAGGGAAAGGCGGTGTCGATATAATTAACGCCGAAATCAATGGCGTAACGAATGATGGCAATGGCTTGCTTTTTGTTGATTTTTGCCTTGTCTTCACCAATAATCGGCAAACGCATGGTGCCAAAACCAAGAGCAGAGACGTTAAAATCCAGAGAGCCAAATTGACGGTACTGCATAAATTATGACCGATGTTCCCCGGCCTCGGCCACATCGGCGGCGGCTTTGGTAACATGGACAGTGCCTGCGGGATGATTGGGAGGAGAATAAAGAGTGTAAAGCTTGAGAGTGTCGGAACCGACATTCTCAACATTGTGTTGGGCTCCGGCCGGAACGATAAAGGCATGATCGGGGGCAAGTTCGGTGGCTTGACCGTCGACAGTAAAACGGGCAATCCCCTGCTCTATTCTAAAAAATTGGTCAACGGCAGGATGGACTTCCATGCCAATCTCTTCACCGGCATTTAAGCTCATGACTACCAATTGAGTGTGAACGCCGGTATAGAGGACTTTTCGAAAATTAGTATTGTTAAGAGTTTCTTGTTCAATGTTGGCGTAAAAAGGGGTCATATGTGATTAATTTATAAACGGTCTCACCATCCGGGGACGTACCGCCTACGGGTACCCCGGAGGAGAGATTAATTTCTAATTTCAGTATAGCACTAGAAATTGACATAGGGAGTGATTTTTTTAAGCTGAAGACGGAGAAAGGAAAGCTGGGAGAGAGAAAAGAGACTTTGGCGGGAGCGAAGAGAAATGATTTTTTGGACAGAAACCGGGCCAAGGCCGGGAACTTTTAGAAGCTGCCAATAAGAAGCACGATTAAGATTGACGGGGAAAAGCTCCCGGTGACGACGAGCATAAAGAGTTTTGGGGTCGGTATCGGAATCGAGCAGGCCGGCTGAATCAAAGCAAAAATCGCCGGGGGAGAAGCGATAAAAACGAAGTAGAAAATCGGCCTGATAAAGACGGTGGGCGCGGGTAAGAGAAACGGGAGAACGGCCGGATAAAGGAGTATCGGCAACCGGACGGAAGGGCGAATAAAAAACCCGTTTAAGGCCAAACTGCTGATAGAGAAGGGCGGTAGAACGGACGATATCTTTGTCCCGATCATCGGTGGCGCCAACGATAAATTGAGTGGCAAGGGAGGGTGTTTTTTGGCCAAAATATTTGGCTTGGCTGATAGCTTTTTTGAGACGAAAAAGAGTGG
>CAZRAZ010000037.1:0-6404 GCA_964598275.1 uncultured Gammaproteobacteria bacterium
TTTGGCCCCGCCATCGGCGATTATCGCTGGGGCAATCCCAACGTTGGCTCTGGCAACAGTTATACCGTTGGATCCCTTACCCCCGGGGCTCAATATTGCTTTTATGTCAGAGCTCAAAATGGCTGTATGCCGGGTCAGCCTTCCGTTCCCGTCTGTATCAATCCCGGCTCTACTATCAGCGTCTCTGAAATTCCTCCCCCCGGCTTTCAGCCCGGAGTTTTGGGTGAACAAACCGAACCGGAACCAAATCAGACCGGTGAAAATGGCAATATTATCGGTTTAACCAACCAGTGTTTGCGCCACTGGCTACCTCTCCTTTGGCTCTTTGCTCTCTTCATCAATTTCCTAAACTATCGCCATCAACTGCAAAAAAGACCAAGTCAGCGATCCTCTTGGTTCCATTACTACGCCATTTTAACCAGCCTTATTACTTACATTATTGACCGTTGCTTTCTCAAAAATCGCTGCTGTCTTATTTTTCCTCCTTACTGCCATTATTTCTACTTTGCTCATCTTTTTTCCTTCCTTTTACCCTGGTACTACTACCACAGACGAGTCAAATAACCTATACTGATATTGTGAAAAAGTTTTATCGCCTTTTTGTTCCGGTACCCGAAAACAACTTCCGTGCTTCCATTCTCAAGCCGGCCTCTTTAGCCATCCTTATCGCGGTTTATCTACTCAATCAATCAGTTTTAAAATCGATTGCCATTGCCCGCCCGGGGATCTTGGGCTATTCCTCCGAAATTACCCTGCAAAAAGTTTTTGACCAAACCAATCAGGAACGTCTCAAAGCCGGGCTTCCCACCCTCCGCCTAAATTCTCTTTTGTCGGAGTCGGCCAAGCTTAAAGCCATCAACATGTTTGCCAAAAACTACTGGGCTCACCAATCTCCCGATGGCCAATCTCCTTGGTTTTTTATCAAATCAGTTGATTATCGCTATTCCATCGCCGGTGAAAATCTGGCCAAGGATTTTTACGACACTGAATCGATGTTCAAAGCTTGGATGGCTTCTCCCACTCACAAAGATAATATTATCCACCCCAAGTATCAGGAGGTTGGCATAGCCGTTGTCGACGGCGTCCTGGACGGTCTTAAGACCACCCTGGTGGTCCAACACTTCGGTACTCCTCTGGTTGCCATCGTCAACGACTCTTCTACAGAAATTCCTGTCCTTTCCACCAATATGATTTTGGCCGAAAGCAACCGTTCTACTTTCCGCCTCAATCCCACCCTTATCAGTAAAACCCTTGGCACCGCCATGTTTGTTCTTATCCTTTCCGTTCTTCTTATTGATGGTTTTTTTACTCTCAAAAACAAAACCAAACGGCTCACCGGCTCGTCCACCGGTCACATTGGCTTTTTAATCATTATCCTTGCCCTCATGCTTTTCAGCCGGCAGGGGACTATTTTTTAAATATGAAATTGCCCGATCCCATCCAAAAAAATCCTCTTCAATATCTTGTCTTAGCCGCGATTTTTATCCTTGCCGCCGTTTCCTTCATCCTCTTTTCTTACAATCCCTATCTTCAGCGGCGCTTAGTTTACGCGGTTACCGTTGCCTATTTTGCTTGGAGTCTTTACCATCACTACAAAAGAGGGGATTTAGCCGTCTCTATTGTCATCGAATATTTACTTTTTGGTCTTTTTGCCATCGTTATTATCTCCTCTACCTTTTTTGTTTTTTAAGGTGAATTCTCAAGTCGAAAACGATGAGAATTTGCCTTAAAACACAATCCCGATCAACATCGGGATCGCTTCCTTAGCCCCTGTTTTTCTCTCTCCACTCATTTATTTTCTGATGATTGCCCGACAATAACACTTTCGGCACTTTCTTTCCCCTATAATCCTCCGGTCGACTATATTGAGGGTATTCAATCTTTCTGCCATCCTTATTTTCAGCAAAACTTTCATCCTGACTCGACTCATCTTTTCCCAGTACCCCCGGCAATAATCGCACCACCGCATCTGTTAGCGTCATTGCCCCCACCTCTCCGCCCGACAGCACAAAATCGCCCACCGAAATTACCTCATCTGCCAAATTATCCAGCACTCTTTGGTCAAACCCCTCATATCGTCCGCACAACAACACAATGCCTTTTTCTTTTACCAGTCTTTCCGCTGTCTCTTGATCAAAGCGTTTCCCCTTAGCCGATAGAGCAATCACTCTCTTTCCTTTTTTGCCAATTCCTTCCAAAGCCTTGTCAATCACATCTACTCTGATCACCATCCCCACCCCTCCGCCAAAAGGCTTGTCGTCTACTGCCCCATAATTGTTCCAGGCCCATTTTCTCATGTCATACAATTTCACTTCCACCAGTTTGTTTTTTATTGCTCTTCCCAGCACTCCCGCTTTTAAAAAACCCTCAAACATTTGGGGAAACAGGGTCAATATCTCAATTTTCATAGCCTATTTTATCACCTATCACTTCTTCAACCTCCGAGGTTTTTTATCTGCCTCTCTTTTTATTTGCTATACTCATCCTATGCGACAAAGACAAACCTCCACCGCTGTCATTGTTATCCCCACCTACAACGAAGCCGACAACATTGGTCGTATGATCGGCCACCTTTCCACCAAAACCTTCCCCGCTATCCAAAAATCAACCGATCTTCAGGTCAATTGGCAGTTAAAAATCCTGGTAGTTGACGGTAATTCCCCCGATGGTACAGGCAAAGTAGTTAGCGACAAGGCCAAAAAATACAACAATGTCTATCTTTTAACCGAAAGCAGTAAAGACGGTATCGGCGCCGCTTACCTTAAAGGTTTTGCCTACGCCATGGACAAACTCAAGGCTGATTATGTTTTCGAATTTGACGGCGATTTTCAGCACCCTCCCGAAACCATTCCCATCATGCTTCAAGCTATGGAAGATGGTTATGATTATGTCGTCGGCTCCCGCAAAATCAAAGGCGGCAGTAACCCCAAAGGTTGGGGTTTCAAACGGATTTTCTTTTCTGAATTCGGCGGTTTTACTGCCCGTTTTTTGATGTTTTTCCCTTTCAAAAACTTTTTTAAAGTCACCGACCCCACCACCGGTCTAAAAGTCACCCGGGTCAAAGGCTTTGTCGATCACATGGACACGGACTATTCCCACCATCTCCTTTCTCGTTCCTTTGGTTACAAACTTCAGCTTCTTTACGAAACCCTGGCTATGGGAGCCAGGTTTAAGGAAATCCCCTTAAACTTTATGGTCAGAAATGCCGGCGAGTCCAAAATCGAAGCAAAAACCGCTCAAGATATTTTTCGGGTTGCCTTTTTAATGCGCTGGCGCGACCCTTTAACCCAAAAAATTCTAAAATTTGGCCTTGTCGGCGGTTTCGGTTTTATTGTCAATGTTCTTGGCGCCAAAATTTTCAAGTCGCTTATGCTAAAGAGTCCTAATCGGGATATTAGTCTTGTTAACGGTTTCAGCAACGCCCTGGCCGCCGAACTGGCCATTATCAGCAATTTCACCTGGAACAATATCTGGACTTTCTCTCAAGAAAAAATCACTGCCCCTATCCGCTTACTCAAAAAGTTTCTTACTTTCAATGTTTCTTCCGTCATCACCGGCGTATTCATTCCCTCCTCGATTATTGCTCTTTTAACCTATCTTTTTGGCGATCGCCTCTTTCTTTACCAGGTTATCGCTATTTTCGGTCTCACCATTCCCCTAAACTGGATCGTCTATAACAAAATCATTTGGAAAAAGAAGATCTAAAAAACTGCCATTCCCAAAATCGTGTAGTAGACAAATAGTATTGTCAAAATCAAGCCTTCCCACCAATCCAGCCGGTGTTTAGAATGGACGAAAAACAACATCAAAATGACGATAAACACATATTCCATCCCCGGTAAAGCAATTTGGTAATAATTTTCAATTACGATCGGATTTATTATTGCCGACAATCCTATCACCAAGGTTGAATTGCTTACACAAGCTCCTACTAAATTGCCCATACTCATCGAGATTCTTCTTTTACTCACCGCTTTTACATTAAAAACCAATTCCGGCAATGAAGTTCCTACTGCCACCACAAACAAGCCGACGAACAAAACCGGCAAACCAAAATCAAGTGCCACCTGTTTTGCCAAATAAACGATAACCTGGCTGGCCAGCGCCATTATTCCAACCCAAAAACCGATTTTCAATACCAGCACCGACACTTTGCCGGTATCGTAGACCTGTTTTTCTTTTTCCTCTTCCGTGTTCGGTTTTTTCAATAAACCAAAAGCATAAACCACATAAGTTAATATCAAAATTACCCCGTCTATTCTCGTCAATTTTCCGTCCCACAGCGCCAAAAAAGGGATTAAAGTATAAGCAATCGGCAAAAATTTGTTTTTAATCGCCACATCTCCCCTAAAATGAAGAGATCTTCCGGCAATGGCCGTAATTCCGATTACAAGCGACAAATTAACCACATTCGAACCTACCGCGTTACCCAAGGCCAAGTCTGACACTTTTGACAGTGAAGCCGCCACCGACACCAAAATTTCCGGCAAAGTAGTGGCGATAGACATTATTATGGCGGTTGCTTCAAATTGGCCTATTTTAAAAACCCGCGAAAACACAGCCAAATGTTTTATCAAATGACTGGTCGTTTTTCCCAAAACATAAGAAAAAAATATTATCCCCAATACCTTCAAAACCAACATGACTACAGCATATCAAAATCTAAACCGTCTTTATACTGATATTACTGGTTGATCCGGAATTTAACCAATTGTTGCCGTGAATCACCAGCACCCGATCGTCGGTGCCAAAATATCCTGCCTTTCTCAAGCTTTCAAAAAATGGATTTTCTATGTCAAACCGGCCACTGTCAAATTCACCAAAATAGGGGATTATGCCATAACTGATTTTTAGTTTGGCAGTCGTCGCTCTATTATTACTTACTGCCAATATCGGCAAAGACACCCGAAAGCTTGACATAATTCTGGCTGTTTTTCCCGATTTTGTAAACACCACTATCGCCTTAATTCCTTTTTGACTAAATTCCACCATATCTACTGCCGCTTTCACCAGTATTTCAGTTTCTTCTGCCTCTTTTAACATCTCTTTCTTTTTTACAAAATCGTTTTTACTTTCGCAAAACTCAATAATTTTTGCCATTTGCTCCACCGTCTCTACCGGATGCTTACCAATGGCCGTTTCTTCCGACAGCATCAGTCCGTCAGCTCCATCAAAGACGGCATTAGCCACATCGGTTGCCTCTGCCCGGCTTGGGCTTAAACTTTCCACCATGGACAGCAACATCTCTGTTGCCACTATTACCGGCACATTTGCCCTCCGGCACTTATCAATAATTACTTTTTGCCAATAAGCCAGCTCGGTTAAAGGCAGGGCCTTTCCCAAATCACCTCTGGCAATCATTACCCCCTCGCTGACGGCGATAATTTTATCAATATTCTCAACCGCTTCTTTGGTTTCAATTTTTGCCACCACCCCCATTGCTTTGTCCGTCTTCTTCATTATTTTTTTCAGCTTTTCTATTTCTTTGGCCTGCTTAACGTTTGACAAGGCCACCAAGTCAGCTCCCGCCAGTTTCCCCCAATCCTTGATATTTTCGATATCAATCATCACCGCTGTTTTTATCCCCGTCTTTTCTTCCGTTCTTCTTACTATTTCCAAAACCATTTTATGCCAAGCCAAATCATTATGTTTTAAATTAAGCCTAAACACATCCACTCCCGCTCTCATCATTTTTTCTATTTTGTCACCAGCCTTACTGCTTGGCCCCAAAGTAGCCACGATTTTCGTTTTCTTCATCATCAATCATATAATATCACCCTTTCCTGTTTGTTATAATTATCTATGGTTTTTATTTTTATCCTCTTTTCCCTCTTTTCTTTATTTTCGACCACAACTATAGCCATTGACAACCCTTGTTCATATCAGGTTTGTGTTGCCACTCCTGCCACCGGCACTCCGATCGCACCAACGGTGAGCATCGGAGCGTCCTCCTGTCCCGTTCTTCTCGGCACTCTTGCCGAAGCTGAAATCTGGCGTCAGGAATATTATGCTGGTGAAATGGGCAGTCTTTCAAAAAACAACTGGAAAGCTGACTTTGGCCGTAACGACGGTCAGCCGGGCTGTGATGGTCTGGTTGACCTAATCGATAGAGAAATCTGGCGACGGCGCTATTTTGACAATTTCTAGCCTTTCGTTACTTTGTTGGAGTTTTTTTATGAAACAAAAAGCCGATTATCAACTAACCGAAATAAAAAAACTGCCCCTCTCCTTTTCTGCTTCTCTTTTTTTTACTTTCAGTCTCGCCCTTCTTTTTCTCTTAACCAAAAAATTTATCCAACCTCAAACTTTTAACAGTTACGCCGCCGCTCTTCCCTTGTCCGAAATTTCCCGCATTGGTGTTGGCGTTCACTCTCATTCTCCCGCCGATTATCTTCACTGGTATA
>CAZRAZ010000038.1:0-6374 GCA_964598275.1 uncultured Gammaproteobacteria bacterium
TCTGCTTTTGGTCTGCAAAAACTTTATCAAAAATTCAAACCAAAATATCTCGTCCTTCCCCTTTTGGCTCTTTTTCTTTTCGACAGCCTTTATTTCCTCCAGTTATACTTTTTTCAGGCTAATCAAATCTTAGCTGACGGCTTGCTTTTCGGTCGAAAACAAGCCGTTGAATACGTCAACCAGCATTTTCCCGATCAACAAATTATTTTTTCCACCAAACTTTCCGAACCCCAAGCCTATGTTGCCTTTTTTACTCCGCAAAGCCCCCAAATCACCCAACAATACAGCCCCGATTGGTTGAGATTTCAAACCGAGGGCCGTTCTTTTTTGGATCAACTCGGTCGATACCAACTTGACCGCTTCACTTTTCAAACCCTCGATTTTGTCCGCGATAGTCAGCTAAAAAATACCATTCTGGTTGGTCAACCCCAGGAATTTCCGCCGGACATCAACAGTCACATCATCTACTACCCCTTTGCTACCAACAAAAAACCAGCCATAACCATCTATCAAAATGAAACTCTCTAAAAAAACCCTTCTACCTTTACTTATCTTTCTTAGCTCTCTTTCTCTCCATCTATTCAAGATAAACAACTTTCCGCCTAGTTTAAATTGGGACGAAGTCTCTCACGGATACAACGCCTTTTCTATTCTCAAAACCGGTCGCGATCAATGGGGTCAATTTCTCCCCCTTATCTTTCGCGCCTATGGGGACTATAAACTGCCTCTCTACATTTATCTAACTGTTCCTTTTGTTTTAATTTTTGGTCTAAATCCGCTTGCGGTTCGCTTACCTTCAGCTCTTGCCGGCGCTCTTATTCCCGTTTATGTCTACAAAATCACCCTTCATTTCAGCCAAAATCGCCATCTCTCTCTGCTTACCGCTTTCATCGCCCTACTTTCTCCCTGGTCAATTTTTTTATCCCGCATCGCTCTCGAAGCCAATCTTTTTTGTCTATTATTTCTTGTTTCTTTCTACCAATTACTCCGCTCAAAACCCATCGCCAGCGCTAACTTTTATGCGCTTTCACTTTTCACCTATAATTCCAGTCGTATTCTTTTACCATTTTATTTAATCGCCCTCTTCTTAAGCCTAAAAAAACAAAGACCTTGGTCAAAAAAGAAAATCATTTGGCTCCTACCCTTTCTTTTTGCCATAATTATTTTTCTCATCCAAAGTCTCAATTCTGCCGGCCAAGCCCGCTACCAATGGGTTTCCTTGCTTGACTCCGGTGCCATCAATCGCATCAACGAACTTCGTGCTGTTTATCCACGCTTTTTAATTAACAAAATCACTTATTTTATCTTCACCGCCGCCAAAAACTATCTATCTCATTTTAATCCCAGTTTTCTTTTTGCTTCCGGCGGTTCTCATTATCAATTTAATATTCCCGATTTTCCTCTCATCAGCCCCTTTTTTCTTCCCTTTCTCCTTTTTGGTTTAATTTTTTCTTTTTCCCGCTCTTGGCTTCTTTATTTTTTCTTAATCTCCATTATTCCTTCAGCCATTACCCGCGACGCCCCCCATACCCTTAGAAGCATTATTTTTCTCCCCCTGTCCTGTCTTCTAATCGGCTTCGGGTTGCAAAAATTTATTAAAAAAGCGCCAAAAACTACTCTGGTTCTTCTTGTTTTCATTCTTCTTTACCAACAAATAAATTTCTGGTCTCGTTACCAACAATACGCCGTCACTTACTCACAATCCTGGCAATACGGCTACAAAGAGGCTGTCGCTTTTGCCAAACAAAACTATTCAAAATACGATCAAATTATTTTTACCAAAAAATATGGCGAGCCTCATCAGTTTATTTTGTTCTACTGGCCTTGGGAACCCTCCGCTTACCAAAACGATCCCACCAAACTTTGGGATTATCACGCCTCTTGGTACTGGATCGATGCCTTTGATAAATTTAAATTTGTCAACGACTGGGAAATCAAAGACTTCAAGCCATTACCTTCCACTCTGCTTATTACCAGTCCCCAAAACTATCCTCCCGGTGGACAACTGCTCCATACCATCAATTTCCTCGATAACAGCCCCGCCTTTGATATCATAAGCTATGAAGACTAAACATCTTCTCATTTTAATCACTCTCGTTTCTTTGGCACTTCGCCTCTACCAAGTCTCAAACTATCCACCCCTTTTATGGGACGAAACTGCCCTTGGTTACAACGCTTACTCTATTTTAAAAACAGCCCGCGATGAACACGGTACTTTTCTGCCTCTGATTTTTAAATCTTTTGGAGACTATAAACCCGGACTATATGTTTATCTTGCCGTTCCTTTTGTCGCCATTTTCGGTCTTACTCCTCTGGCAGTCCGCTTACCATCCCTAATTTTAGGTTCACTTCTCCCCTTATTTCTCTATTCTCTTATAATTCAAATCGATCCCAAATCAAAAAAGCTAGCCCTGCTTTCTGCTCTTGTTTTGGCCTTCAACCCTATCAATATCCATTTTAGTCGTGGCGCTTGGGAAACCAACATTCTCACCGTCGAACTTGTCTTAGCTTCCTTATTTTTTTTCAAACAAAAATATCTTGTTTCTGCCCTTGTTTTCGCCTCAACTCTCTATACCTACCAAGGCGGCAAACTTAGCAGTTTACTTCTAATTTCAATCCTTACCCTTCTTCATCAAAAAAAGCTTATTGCCAAACCCTCCGTCTTTCTTCGTCAATTCGTCTTACCCTTATTCGTTTTGGCCTTGCCGATTGCCCGTGGTTTACTTTTCAATTCCGATTCCAATCGCCTTAAGGTCGTCAGTTTATTTTCCTATCCCAGAAGTCAGGCGGAAACCCAACAAATTATTTCCGAATCTGGTCGGCTTGATTATCAAATTTTTTATAATCGTTTCGTTTTTTTTGTTCGTAATTTTGCTTCACGTTATTTCAACCACTTTTCACCCAAACTTCTAACTTTTCAGGGTGACTGGCAAAACCCCCGCCACTCCGCCCCCTACCTCGGCATTCTTCTCTATCCCAGTCTTATCTTTTTGGTAATTGGTTTATTTTCGTCATCTAAAAAACTAAAAAAATTCTTTCTTCTCTGGCTTTTGCTCGCTCCCATCCCCGCCGCCTTAACCCGCGATTCCGTTCAAACCGTTCGGGCCATGAGCTTCTCCATCCCTTTGGTCTTTTTTACCGCTTTGGGTTTATTAAAAATTAAAAATTATAAATTAAAAATTATAATCATTCTTGCTTATCTGCTTTCCTTTATCTACTATTCCGATCTCTACTACAACCACATGGTCAAAACCAACCCCATGCAGTTTCTCTTTGGTCAACAGCAGGCCACAAAATATCTGGTCGAAAATCAGGCAAATTATCAACACATCTATTTTACCAACTTTTATGGTCAACCCTATATTTATTACCTTTTTTATTCCCAGTATCCGCCCGCAAAATACCAAACCCAAGCCAATTTAGTCGAAAACGAACAAGGCGACGCCGGTACCGTCAATCAAATCGATAACATTCACTTTACTTCCACCCCCCATCCCGACAGTCTTCCGCCTCACAGTCTAGCCGTCTACTCTCATGACGAACTTTTACGCCTAAATCTTGATCCAAAAGTTTTTCTGCCCCTAAGTCCAATCAATAATATTTCTACCTTCTATGCTTACCACAATTAAAAAACATTATCTCATAATTCTAATTATTCTTCTTGCCTTTTTTGTTCGCGCCTACAAAATTGGGAGCCTCCCGCCCCTCAATGCCGACGAAGCCGCCTTGGGCTACAACGCCTATTCACTTATTAAAACCGGACACGACGAACATGGCCTTTCCTGGCCTCTTCATTTCAAATCCTTTGGCGACTACAAACCGGGCGGTTATGTCTATCTGGCTCTCCCTTTCGTTGCCCTGCTCGGTCTTACCCCTCTGGCCGTTCGCTTACCCAACTTAATTCTTGCCACTCTCACTGTTTTCTTTCTTTATCGGCTTATTCTTCTTATTTCCAAAAACAAAAAACTGGCCTTGCTCTCCGCTCTGCTTTTGGCTATTTCTCCCTGGCACATTCACTTTTCCCGCGGCGCTTGGGAATCATCCGCCGCTCTCTCTCTCATCCTTATCGCTGTTTATTCTTTCTACCGCCGAAAACTTTCTCTTTCCGTTGCTCTTTTTGTTTTTTCCACCTATGTCTATCACTCCGCCCGCCTTGTTTCCCCCTTGCTTCTTTTTTCACTTTTCATTACCAATTACAAGTTACCAGTTACCCGCCTGCCGGCAGGCATGGCCAGTTACAAAAAATTTCTCCTTCCTTTGATTATCGGTATCTTCCTAACCCTGCCCCTCGCTCTTTCCTTTCTTCACTCCGGCGGCACCACTCGTTTAGGCGGTGTTGGCATCACCGCCGACCCCGGCCCGCTTTCACGCGCCGAAGAGCTTTTAAATCAACACGCCAACGTCAAGCTAATTAATCGGGCCATGCACAACAAAAGGGTCTTGTACCTTCTTTCCTGGGCCGAAAAATACTTTTCCCACTTCGACCTCAATTTTCTTTTTATCAATGGTGACGAAGTTCCCCGTTCCAAAGTCCCCGAAATGGGTCAGCTTCACCTAATCGAATTACCATTTTTACTTCTGGGATTAGTCATCCTCCTAAAAAAACCCCGCTATCACAAATTAAAAGCTCTCCTTCTGCCTTGGCTTTTCATCGCCCCCCTTGCCTCCTCCCTTACCTTTCAGGCCCCTTCCTCTCTCCGCGCCCTGTCCCTGTCCATCCCCCTTGTCATTATTGTCGCCCTCGGCCTTTTAAAAATTAAGAATTATAAATTAAAAATTCTTGTTTCTCTTTTCTATCTTTTTTCTCTTCTTTATTATCTCGACGCCTACTTTATCCACTACCCCAAACGTCTACCTCTAGCCTGGCCATACGGCTTTAAAGAATTGTCCTTATTTTTAAAACATTATCCCTATCCTCCCAATCAGCCTGTTTATATCACCAACAAGTACGATCAGCCCTATATATTAATGACTTTTTTTGACCAAACTTCACCTCTGGAAGTTCAATCCCAAATCAAACTAACCCCTCCCGATCAATACGGCTTTTCCACCGTCAACACTCTCGGTCGTTACCGTTTTCAAAAAATCGACTGGAACACTCTTCCCTCCGGCCACCTCATCGTTGCCAGCGACGAAACCATTCCCATTGATCCTATTTACACCATCGATTTCCCAAATGGCCAAAAAGCCTTTAAAATATACATCAAGCCATGAGCCAATCCAGCCTATCAATTGCTATCGCTACCTATAACGAAGCCGAGCGCCTCGAAAAATGTCTCCGGGCCATCTCCTGGGCCGATGAAATTGTTGTTGTCGACGGCCAATCAAACGACAACACCGTTTCTATTGCCAAAAAACTCGGCGCCAAAGTCATCTCTACCACTAATAAGCCCATCTTTCATATCAACAAACAAATGGCCATTGACGCCTGTCAGTCCGACTGGATCCTTCAGCTTGATGCCGACGAAATCGTCTCTCCCTCTTTAAAAAAAGAAATTCAAGACATTTTGTCAAAACCGGTCAAAGATATTGTCGAAAATGGATACAGAATAAATCGGTCAAACTTTTTTTTAACTAGATTTTTAAAAAAAGGCGGCCAATACCCCGACCCTGTTTTTCGCCTTTACAAAAGAGGGCAGGGGAGACTGCCCTGCCAATCCGTCCACGAACAAACCGTCATCAACCCACCTGTCGGCCAACTAAAAAATGACTTACTCCACTACGCCGACACTGATTTTTCCCGCTATCTTACCCGCAACAATCGCTACACTACTCTAATGTCGCACAATCTAATAGATCAAAAAGTCCCCCTTAATCCGATCAGCTTCTTAAACTATTTCTTTGTCAAACCATCTGTCACTTTTCTTCAAATCTATTTCCGTCATCTCGGCTTTCTCGACGGTTTCCCCGGTCTGGTTTTCGCTTACTTTTCCGCCATCTCCCACCGCTCCGCTTATGTTAAATATTACCAATCAAAACATGCCTAATTTACTCATCATTTCGCCCATACGCTAGTTATATGAAATTTAAAAAGAGAAGTTTCAAATGAAAAAAGAAATCCATCCTTGTCTTTATCACGCGGATGGCAAGTGTACAGTTTTCAAACAGTGGTGGGACGGAAGACCTTCGGAGTGCGGCTATGCTCCTGATCAACTTCGTTTGAGTGGAGAGGATCGTTGTTCCACTTTTCCTGGTGAATTCACAAGCCTTGATGGTACCCGCATTCATCCCGCGTATTTATCATCCTTACGTAACATTGCTAGGTTCACAAAATAAGATACTTCTCTTTTTCAACTTCTCCTTCACTTCGTTCAGTCGACCCCGTTGCACTTTCGTCGTCCCGCCGTGGCGGGACTCCTCAGGTCATATAACAC
>CAZRAZ010000039.1:0-5873 GCA_964598275.1 uncultured Gammaproteobacteria bacterium
CTTGAGAAGAGCCGGTTTGAGATAAAAGAGTGGTGATATCTTGACGATAGGTGTCGAGGGTTTGGGGATAGAGACCCAAGGGTTCGATTTGGGATAAGAGATTGGAGGCTTCCTGGGCCAATTTCTTGGCATTGTCGAGACTTAAGTTTTTGATGGCTTGGGCATTTTTTAGTTTTTCTTCTATTTGGGTAGAAATTTGATCAAATTTGGCTTGATCGTCGATAGATTTATTTTTTTTGAAACCAAAATAAGCACTGACAGTCAGGGCGGTAAGAAGAAAAAGGGCGATGATAATATTTAGTTTTTTTCGCCGGTCGAGTTTTTTTATCTGTTGATGAGAAACATAAATATCCTTTTTTTTGAAGATTTTTGAGAAAAAAGAGAAATTATTTTTTTTGGCAGGAGTAAGTGTTTCGGGTTCTGGCGGAGAAGTATCAACAGCGGTGGGGGTGTCGACAGGATCAAGATTTTCATCGTCCTGGTGAATGTGAATGAAAGCCGAGGCTAAATCAGACTGGTTTTTAGTGGAGTAAATTGAGGCTAGAATATCTTCCTCCATGACGGAAAGTTTGTCTTGGGAAAGAAAGGATTTGATTTTTTCGTAGCCAATTTCGTGAAAAAAAGAATCTGTGACTAAAAAAATCCGATCGTCGGACTCGATGGGGCCAGAAATAAAAGAATGTTGTCTGCTTTGACCGGAAATTAGAGTGCTAATAGTGATCCCGCGTTTTAAAAGACAAAAACCGGTGTGATAGACAGCCAGATGAAGCTGTTTTTGAAAAATAACGGCAAGTATTAGAGTATAAGAAAGTGAGGGATCCTCCCTGGCGGTGATCTTCTCGAGAGTTGATTTAAGTTTTTGAGGGGAAGAAAGCGCAGGAGAGGAAGAAAAGTATGTTTGGTTGATTTGAGTGATGATTTGGCGACCAGTTTGGGGTAATTCGTCGGTATCGCTGTCAGGTTTTTGGAGACTGATAAGGCCGAAAAGGTGACCTAAACTGCCGGTAAGAAAGGGGTCATCCGGTTCGTTTTCCCAATATTGAGACCAGAGACCAGGTTGAAGCTGGCCGATAAAGGAACGGCAGGTGAAATACATTTACTTATGTTAGCAAAAGCAGGAGGGAAATGACCAGCAAAAGAAGAGCAAAAAGAAGATGGAGATAAGAAAAAATAATAAGAATGCTATTAAATTTGTCGTGAACGATTTTTGACATTGATTTGACCTGCTTGACAATAACCAGGGCAAAAATGAAATAGATAAGGGCACCTAAAAAAGTAAAAACGGCTTTAACTAAATCTAAAAAAGGACCGAATTGTTCGATCATTTAAGTCTACCCTCCAGGGCCTCCTGCTCTTCTTCGGAGCGCATTTGTTGGAGAACTTGTAAAACCAAATTGGGATTGGGAATTTTGTCGATAACGATGACCGGAATTTCGGAGGCGGTTTGGATAAGAATGTTGCCATAGTTGAAAAGGGTTTGGGAAACTCCGGCGGTTTTGCTGGTAACGTCCTGGATCATGCCGATTTTGGCTTCGGAAACTTTTTTGTCGAGAAGGTTGAAAAAATCAATATCGATAACTCTCTCTTCTGTCAAAATAAAAACATTAAAGTACCAGGCAAGGAATTTTTCGAAGGCAATGGCAAAAGCGAGAAGATACCAAAAAATAGCCAAAATGAATTGATATTCGGCGGGGAAAAAATCTAAAACAGAGATGAAGGGAAGGACAAGAGGAAGGATGAGCATAAGGACAGCGACAAGGATCCAAGAAAGATTGGTGAACCAGTGACGCCGAAGAACCAGGATAATTTCCTCGTCGTCGTCACGAAAGTCAAAAGTAAAAACTTTAGGTCGGGCCAAAAAAGCGGAAAGTGGGTGTTTGGTGGTGCCTTCAATCAGTTGGTAAACTTTTTGACGAAATTTTTGATCGCGACTGGAAACAACTTTTGGTTTGGATTTTTTGGGTTTTGGGGATGGTTTTGGTGGAAAAGGATGGATGACCGGTTGAGATTTAGCAACAAGGGGATCATCGGGAGCAATAGTGTCTAGATCGCTTGCACGAGGCATGACTTATTTTAACATTAATCGGGTACTCAATATAAGTTTACTTTTTTTCGATGTTGAAAAGGGCGGATTTTAGGACGATGGCGCCGGGGGAACGAAGGTTAAAAACGGTTTTGAAATCGACAGCGGAAAAAGTGAAATCGCCCTTGTCGGTGCTAACTCTGACATTTTGGGTGTAACCACCGGTGGAATAGTCAACAGTAATGGAATTTACAGAAGAGATAGGACCGCCGTGAGAGCCAACTTGACGGCCTAATTCTTCTCTACTCCAAGCATCGGGATCGTTACCACCAAAACAACCACCAGCGTCAATTTGGGAAAGATGGGAGTAATCGTTGGTTTTGGAATAATAAAGAATGGCATTTAAAATGTCGGCAAATTCCGACTGATTGAGCCAAGGATGTGAGCGACCGCAAGACAGATTACTTCTGGTTTTGTACCAACCCTTGTAATACCAAGGGGAATCGCTGATTTTTTCGTAAGCATCATTTGGCCAACAAGATTGGGAATTACAAGTGGTGTCCCAAACTCCCGGAGTAAAGTGACCAAGAGAGGTATAGGAAAAAGTGGAGCCACCGGAAGTAGAGGCATACATAGAAGAAAAAACGTCGTTGGTGGAATTGCTGACCAGAACCTGGCCATGAGTGGATTCGACGGCTGATTTCCAAGCGCCGGGGGAAGAAAAATGGGAAGAGCTATAAACCTGGCAGGCTTCGGTGACACAGATGGTTCCGGTTGAATGGCGATTGGCAAGCCGCCAGTTAGTGTAGGCGAGAGCATAAGTGCGGGCGGCAACGGCTTGGGCTTTAAGGGCTTCCACCCCGCCTTTGTCGGCCCAGGTAGCGGGCATTTCGGCGATACCAATCAGATAGTTATTTTCGAAAGGCAAAGTACCAACAGTGGTATTGATCGATCCGGGCATATCAACGGTTTCGATTCTGACATTGCCGTAATAAGCTTTGAGAATGTCTTGATAGCTCTGACCTTTTTGAGAACGGCCTAAGGCACCAAACTGACTCATGCCTTTTTGATGAGGAGCGCCAAAGGAAAAAGCGGCAAAGGCGGGAGAAAAACCGGGGTTGTAGTCGGATCGAGAAGCGGGATCGGAGCTGGTGGAAATTTCACCGACAGAAGTATTGAACATGGCGGTTTTGGCGGCAATTAAATCCTGTTGCTTTTGGGTAAGCTCGGCTTTGTAGTCTTCGGCTTTTTTGATTTCTTCGGCCAAGAATCCAAAACGGTTTTCCAGAGTTTTTTGGAGAGAAGCTAGTTTTATTTTTTCAGTTTCAAGATTTTTTTTGTTTTGAGAAAGGGTGTTGATTTCTTGGCCAAATTTGATAATTTGGTTCTTGTCACGACTGATAACGGCTTGATACCAGGTGTATTGGCGGAGGAGATCGGTGTTTTTTTGATCAGAAAATAAAATGAGTAAAGGTGAAATCTTTTTGCTGTTTTTGTAATAGTTTTTGATACGTTCGTTAAAGAGGACTTTTTGGATCTCTAAATCGGTTTCTTTGTCGATTAACTTATTTTCTAACTGCTGAATGGTATTTTGGGTTTTTTGGATTTGGTATTTGGCAGAAGAAATTTTTGATTTAAGATCGGTTGATTCCTGTTTAAGAGGAGCAATGGCAGATTCGAGATCGGCAATTTGTTGACTGATTTGACTGATTTCTTCGTCGAGACTGAGAGCATTGACCGACGGCCAGAAAGAGGAGAAAAGAGCAAGAAAGAGAATAAAAATGAAAGAGGAAAAAATGAATATTTTAGTCACTATTAAATAGTAACATTTGGTATACTAAAGCATGAAATTGGTAAAAAGGTTGGTTTTTTGGACAATGTTTTTGGTTTTTTGGTTTGGAGGAACGGGGAAAGTGTGGGGTAATGAACAGGTATTTTGTGATAGTTTTCCGGCAAATAGCGTTAACCCAAAAGTAAATACAGCTTTGGGATGTATCCCCGTAAAGGCAGAGGATTTTATGGTATGGTTGCTGCCGTATGTATTTGGTATCAGCGGGGGAGTTGCCTTTTTACTAATGATTTTTGGATTTATAAAAATGTCGACGGCTAAAGGAGATCCGAAGGAAGTGCAAGGAGCAAGAGAGACGATTAGTTCGGCTTTGATGGGATTGTTGGTGTCGGTGTTTTCTTTGTTCATACTAAGATTAGTGGCAGTTGACATATTACACATTCCGGGGATAAATTAATGAAAGTTTTAGCACAGGTAACACTACCGTCAGATCAAATTACAACTAAATTTGGAAATGTGGGTGGAATAGTAAGTGGACTGTTGCCTTATGTTTATGTATTGGCCGGACTGGGATTGCTACTAATGTTAATTACCGGAGGAATGGGACTGATGACGGCGGCAGGGGATCCAAAAAAAGTAGAAGCAGGGTGGGGAAAAATAACGAGTGGGTTGATAGGATTTTTACTGGTATTTATCAGCTATTTTGTAGTACAGCTAGTGGAAGTGGTTTTGGGAGTAAGTATTCTTTAGAGGAAATTTACTTGCCTTGGCGGCGGTCGCGTTGTTGGTACCAGTAGATGGCTTTTTCCAATTTTTTGGGAGTAAAATCGGGCCAGAGAATATCGGTAAAATAAAGTTCGGCATAAGACATTTGCCAAATTAAAAAGTTACTTAGTCGAAATTCACCGCCCGGACGAATAATAAGATCAGGATCGGGTTGACCTTTTGTGTAGAGATAATCCCCTACCAGTTTTTCGTTGATTTTGCTGGCAGGCACGCCGTCTTTGATGATTTTTTTGATGGCATTGACAATTTCGTCACGACCGCCGTAATTTAGGGCGACGTTGAATTTGATTCTTTCAGTGTCGAGCACCATGTCAAGAATTTTTTTGATGGCAGATTTGACTTTAAGAGGAAAGGCCTGAAAATTACCAAGAACAAAAAATTTAACACCGGAACGGCGATATTCTTCGGCCTTAAGCTTAACAATCTTAACAAGAAGGTCGAAGATACCTTTGACTTCTTGGGCGGAACGTTTGCGCCAGTTTTCGGTAGATAAGGCATAAACGGTTAGGTTTTTGATGCCGATATCACGACAATAATCAACAATTTCTTCGAGATTTTTGGCGCCGGCTTCATGGCCTTGGGTGTCGGAAAGACCTTTGGCTCTGGCCCAGCGGCGATTACCATCCATAATAATGGCAATGTGGGAAGGAAGAGTTTTTTTGTCGATTTTTAGTTTTGTGAGAAAAGGAGAAACGGTTTTTCTGGCCATAATCTGTTAGTCGGGAAATAGAGAACAATCATGCAAATTTTGAACTTTATTTAGAGTCATTTTTCGACAAAGACTTAGTCCCGACCTTAGTCGGGATAAAACCTCAAAGGAGGTGATCCATCCGCACCTTCCAGTACGGATACCTTGTTACGACTTAACCCTCATCGCTGGATTCACCTTAGCCCCGCAGTTGCGGGGTTTTGGGTGCCCCCAGCTTTGCTGATTTGACGGGCAGTGTGTGCAAGAGGCGAGAACGTATTCACCGCAGTCTGCTGATCTGCGATTACTACCAATTCCAAGTTCATGCAGGCGAATTTCAGCCTGCAATCCCAACTGAGGGAAATTTTGGGGGATTAGCTCCACCTTGCGATATTGCAACCCATTGTAGATCCCATTGTAGGATGTGTGTAGCCCTGGACATAAGCATCATGCTGACTTGACGTCGTCCCCTCCTTCCTCCCAACAAAAATAATGCTGGGCAGTTTCGTATGACACAGTAACATACGATAGGGGTTGCGCTCGTTACCTCACTTAAGAGAACAACTCACGTCACGAGCTGACGACAG
>CAZRAZ010000040.1:0-5007 GCA_964598275.1 uncultured Gammaproteobacteria bacterium
TGATAAAATAAGTTTAAAGCATGGCAACATCAGCCATACTGATACGTTAGCTAAAATTTAAACTAAAACTAACTTTTACTCAGTAAAAAATAATCAAATATCAATAATATGAATTTTAAACATAAGGCGCTAAACCTAACCAACGACAGATGTTTAATTTATACAGCCATGTCTAAACATTACTTTTATTATCGGATGTTTATCTCCAAATACGTACTAGAACAACACGGAGTACCACTTAACCCATTCATGATATTTGATTATTTTCTATTAGACACGATCGATAGGGACTTAGTTAGAGAAGGTAATAATAATTTAGTCAAAAGAGCTGATGAGTTGTGGGTTTTTGGCCCTATTTCTAATGGAGTATTGGCAGAAATAAGAATAGCTAAAAGATTAAACAAGCCGACTAAATATTTTAAAATAGAGAAACCACATAAAATCGTCCCTATCTCAGTCAACCAAGTCCAGATGGAAGATGATATCAAAGAATTTAAATCGGAATTATCTTAAAGTTAGTTTTAGTTTATACTCTCAGTCGGAGAGTGGAGAACAATTTTACTCTCCTTCTTTGGGTCAGCTAACACAGTATGTCCGGCTCGGTCCTTGCAGTCCTTCGTCCCACATTAGCCAAATTTGTTGTAAAATCAGACAGTTTAACATTTGATATAATTTCTTATCTATGGACTGGTCAGAATTTAGCAAAGGGGTTTTTCTTCTCAATGTTCTTGCTGTTGTCTACAACCCCGAAACTCGACAAATTTTAATCGGCCGCAGAGAAAACGATCCTTATCTCAAGGAGTTGTCGTGGTGTTTTCCTGGTGGCCGACCCGCCTATGAAGAAGATTTAGAGCACTATCTCAAACTTGAGGTTAACAAAAAAACTAATCTAGACGTCAAAGTTAAAAAGGTAATCTTCGCCAAGACTTATCCGGAGAAAAGAGAGTTCTTGTCGATTTACTATCATTGCGAGGTTATTGGCGGGCAAGAAAGAGCTGGAGAAAAATTTGTCGAGGTCAAATGGGTCAAACCTTCCGAGGTTCAAAACTACTTCACCACTTCTTTGCACCCCACAGTTTTAGATTACTTAAAAACGTTAGATTAAACGGCTCTTTCGCAATACGCTTCGTCACTTCGTCCCTTCGTCCCTTGCCTTGTTGCACCCCTGCCTGCTCAGATCACAAACACTATGTGTAGGGTTCGTGCCCGACTCCGGCCTTCTCTCAAATTAAAACTGTCTGTTATATAATCCACTCATGGCAGAATGGATAAGACCACAGTTGGAAGCAGACATGCACGAAGGAGAAGGTGTTCCTCTCACCAGACCTGTTTCCCCTGAAGTTCGCCTCCAGCTCCAAGCAGATATCGGTGGTGAATATGTTCAACCAAAACCAACCACAACCCCGTTTCTCACAAGAGAAATGGATTAAAGTTTAACAAACCAGTATAACTTCCCATATACTGAAACGTTGGGCCAAAATATTACAAAAACAAATGACCATTGATAGAGAAAAAGTCCCCCTCTTCAAGTATGTTGGCAACTAATCCTTACCGTACTTTTTATCTTTCCCTCCTAAAAAACGATTTGTGTGCTTGTTTTTTACATCCTTGACAGGAAACCTCTTCTCATTATCTTCAATTGTTTTTTCTATAGCCCTATCAATATCAACGCCGCAACCATTTGCCAAAAGAGCTAAAAACCAAAATATATCACCAATGCCATCTTCAACCTCGTCTTTATTTTCTACCATAACTTTTTTTAACTTGGTTAGATCCTGTTCCCACTTAACTACATTTCTTAATTCACCAATTTCTTCCACCACGCCCAACAATAAATCCTTAGGGTTATGAAATTGTCCCCAATTTCGCTCTTTGGCAAACTCTTTAATCTTTTTTTGATATTTATTTATACAAGATCATTATAATACATCAACCTCGTCTGCAGTACCCGACGCAATTGACATCTGTTTTTAGCCTGTTAAACTAAATCAGTTGTTAATAAAAAGAATAGTATGACCAAAATCAACCTAAAAAATGTCGTTTGGAAAGAGGAGAAATTTTATGTTTCTCAATGTCTTAACGTGGACGTGTCGAGTTTTGGCAACACAAAAAAGGAAGCCTTGGAAAACCTAAACGAAGCTTTAGAACTGTACTTCGAAGACACTAAAGCTCCAAAAATTGTCAAAATAGAAAGACCGGAACTTGTTGGACTTCCCTTCTGTCATGCCTAAACGCTATTCGTCAAAGCAGACTGGAAGAAATTGACTTTAACAAAAAATAAGCCACGATCCGCTATAATTACCTATGGCCAAAGTTAAAATCGCCATTGACGTTTCCCCCCTGTACGACGGCAATGCCGTCCGCGGTATCGGTTATTTTACCTCCCAACTTATTCCGGCCCTACAAAAAGAGCTAAAAGATGATCCTCAATACAAAAATTGGCAGTTAGATCTTATCAGCCAATCAGGCTTTCAAAATCAATCATACGACCTGATTCATCATCCTTTTTTTGATCTTTTTAAAAAAACTCTAAAAATCACTTCCACTCCTACTATCGTCACCGTTTACGATCTTATCCCCCGCCAGTTTAGAAAACATTTCCCCGTTGGTCTAAAAGGGGAATTAAATTGGCTTTATCAAAAACATCATCTTAAAAAAACCGAACTTATCATCACCTGTTCTCATTACAGTAAATTTGTCATCAATAATTTGACCAATTACCCAACCGACCGCATTTACGTTACCCCCGGCGCCGCCGATTCTAGTTTTTGCCCCATTAACGACAAAAATAAACTAGCCAAAATCAGCCAAAAATATCATCTACCCTCCAAATTTATTTTATTTGTCGGCGATATCAACTGGAACAAAAATATCCCCAATCTGGTCAAAGCCTGTTTTAAACTAAATTATCCTTTGGTCATCGTTGGCTCTGCCGCCGTCCAAAAAAACGTCCCCAATCACCCCTGGACCACAGACTTGCGTTGGCTCCAATCCCAAACCAAAAACCCGCTTTTAACCCTCACCGGCTTTGTTGCCAATACCGATTTGCCAGCCATTTTTAATCTAGCCACCATTTACTGTCAACCTTCCTACACCGAAGGTTTCGGCTTACCCCTGGTTCAGGCCATGGCCTCTGCCTGCCCCACCGTCTTTAGCCAGGAAACCAGTTTACCCGAAGTTTCCGATTATTCCGGTCTGATGTTTAATCCCTATAATCCTAAAAGCCTAGCTCATGCCCTCAAAAAACTCTGGCATGATCAAAAACTTCGGCAAACTTTTATCAAAAAAGGTCTGGCCCGCGCCAAACATTTCAGCTGGCACTTAACCGCCCGCCAAACTCTGGCTGTCTACCAGGTTGCCCTTCTTGCCCATGAAAAATAAACCAAACCATTTTTTATCAGTCATCGTTCCCGTCTACAAACAGCAAAACACCATCGCCGACGATCTGACCACCATCGATCACACCTTATCCCAAATCCGCTATCCCTACGAAATTATTGCTGTCATCGACGGCATTAGCACCGATCATTCCTATCCCATCATCAAAAAGCTAAAAATCAAAAACCTCAAAATTTTTGGCCTATCTCAAAATCACGGCAAGGGTTATACCGTCAAATACGGCATGACCAAAACCACCGGTGATTATGTTGCCTTTATCGACGCCGGCATGGAAATCGATCCCAACGGTCTATCAATGATTCTGGAACACATGGAGTGGTACAACGCCGACATCATTGTCGCTTCCAAAAGACATCCCGCCTCTCAAATCAACTATCCCCTGGACAGACAAATAATCAGTTTCTTGGCTCAAATTTTTGCTCATTTTTTTCTTGGTATCAAAGTCAAAGACACTCAAGCCGGTTTAAAAATCTTCAAAAGAAAAGTCTTAGTCAAAGTCCTCCCTCGGCTTTTAATTAAAAATTACGCCTTCGATTTAGAAATTCTGTCTGTTGCTAATTATCTTGGTTTTACCCGTATCTACGAGGCCCCCATTAAGTTAAAATATCAATTTGGCGGTCTTACCCATGCCACCGGACTTAAAACAATTTACGCCTGCTTCATTGACGCTCTGGCCGTTTTTTACCGTCTTCGTCTTCTCCGTTACTACAGTTCTCAAAACAAAAGACAATGGCGCTACGATCCGGACTTAAAAATGCGCGTTAACACCGGATGACCAGCAAACCTCTTTTCTCTATTATTATTCCCGTCAAAAAACCTACCCCATACTTACTCGAAACCCAAAAAAAACTAAAAAAACAAACTTGCAGGGATTTTGAATTGCTGGTCATTACCGATAAAATCAGTCACACCAGTAATCCCGCCGTCAAAAGAAATATCGGCGCCAAAATAGCCAAAGGTAAATACTTGGCCTTTTTAGACGATGACTCCTATCCGAGCAAATCTTGGCTGGCAAACGCCAAATCGATTCTTTCAAAAAAGCCCCAATTAGCCGCCCTTTGCGGTCCCTGTTTAACCCCGCCACAAGACAACATTTATCAACAGGCCTCTGGCCTGGTCTGGTCATCCCGTTTGGGTAGCGGTGGGGCGGGGGATTACCGAAACCACATCAGTTTGGCCCGCTTTGTCGACGATTACCCCACCGTCAATTTAATCGTCAACAAGTCAGATTTTGATAAAATCGGCGGTTTTCAAACCCGTCATTGGCCGGGAGAAGACACGGTTTTATGTCTCGGTCTTACCCGTAAGTTAAACAAAAAAATCCTCTACCACCCCTCCATTATTGTTTTTCATCATCGCCGGGCCGTCTTTGGCCCTCATTTTCGCCAACTTGGCCGTTACGCCAAAATGCGCGGTCTTTTTGTCAAAAAATATCCCGCCACTTCCGCCCGCCTTGGTTATTTCCTCCCCAGTCTCTTTATTTTCTATCTACTCTCTCTTTGTCATCCCAAACTTGTTTCTGAATCTCCTTGGGTGCTGTTTCCTCTCTACTTCTACTTTTTTTTGCTTTTGATTACTTTCTTTATTTTTATAAAAAACAAAAACAAT
>CAZRAZ010000041.1:0-4895 GCA_964598275.1 uncultured Gammaproteobacteria bacterium
CGTGTATGATTTGAATATGACAGCAGTGTTGTACAAAAGACAAAAGCAAATTTTGGATTTTATTGTGGACAAGATTAACCGGATGGGTTGCGCTCCAACATTAACGGAAATTGCCGATTTTTTGGGCTTATCTTCTTTGTCGACAGTGCATGAACATTTGTCGGTTTTGGAAAAAAAGGGACTAATCAGAAGATATAAAGGGGCAGTAAGAGGGATTGAGATTTTGGATAAGAGTTTGTTGGATGAATTACCGGCGGCCATGGGAGTGGAACTGCCGGTGATGGGTTTTATTGCCTGTGGTGAACCTTTGGAACCATATACTGATCCCAATGCGACTTTGATGGTGAACTCCGGTTTTGTTAATCCGGGTGACAAGTCTTATGTGTTGCAAGCCAAGGGAGATTCGATGGCTGATGATGGGATTTTAAACGGCGATTATGTGGTGGTCAGAGAACAGCAAAACGCTTTAAATGGCGATATTGTGGTGGCGGTGTTGAGTAATGGTTTTGCCACCTTAAAGCGGTTTTATCGGGAAGCCAATCGGATAAGACTACAGCCGGCCAATTCAACCATGTCCCCTATTTTTGTGACAAATGTCGAAATTAAGGGCAAGGTGGTGGCGGTAATTAGACAGTTTAATTAATGATGCTTTATATAATTTCTACTCCGATTGGGAATTCAAATGACATTGGTTTTCGGGCAAGGAGTTTGTTTGAAGAATTGGATGTATTGCTGTGCGAGGATACCCGAAGGACGGGCATGCTTTTGAATGTGTTGGGGGTAAAAAACAAGCCCAAACTGGCATCTTTTTATGATGAGGTGGAAAAAGAAAAAACAGGAATGGTGTTGGGTTGGTTGGAAGAGGGCAAAGCGGTGGGTTTGGTAACTGATGGAGGGACGCCGGTGGTGTCGGATCCTGGCTGGCATTTGGTAAAAATGTGTCGACAAAAAAGAATACCGATAACGGCTATTCCGGGGCCAAGCGCGGTGATTAACGCTCTGGTTTTGTCCGGATTGCCGGCCGGCCGGTTTTGTTTTTTGGGATTTTTGCCAAAGAAAACAGGAGAAAGAATAAGGGTGTTGGAAAAGTATCGGGAGGTAGAGGGGGCAAAAGTGATTTATGAATCCCCTTTTCGTTTAAACAAACTGTTGGTAGATATAGAAAGGGTTTATGGGGAAAAAACAGAAGTATCGATCTGTCGGGAAATGACGAAAAAATTTGAGGAAGTTGCTATCGGTAACTTGGCAAAAATAAAAGCGGAGTTTGAAGGCAAAAAGGTTAAAGGCGAGGTGGTAATAGTGTTTGTTTAGGTTTTTACTTAAGCCGTTGGTTTTCGGCCCAGGCAACAATGTCGCGGGTGTTGTCGATAACATCGGGAGAGACGGAAATACTGCTAATGCCCCATTTGACCAGTTTTTCGACTAATTCGGGATAATTGCTGGGGGCTTGGCCGCAGATGGAGGCTAAGATGCCCCGTTTTTTGGCGGTGGTAATGGCTTTTTCCAGCATCCAGAGGACGGCCGGATCAAGTTCGTTGAAATCGGGAGCAACTTGACTGTTGTCGCGATCTAAGCCAAGAGTAAGCATGGTTAAGTCATTACTGCCGATAGAGATACCGTCTATACCAACGTCAATAAATTTATCCAAAAGAATGACATTGCTGGGAATTTCGACCATCATAAAGAGTTTAAAGGTGGGTGAACGAACCAGACCGGCATCGGTTAAGAGCCGCTTAACTTGTTTTAATTGCTCGACGGTGCGGACAAAAGGAATCATGACCCAAAGATTTTTGAGACCATATTTATTTCTGATAAGTTTAACGGCTTCTAGCTCCATATTAAAAACATCAGGAGAGCTAATATAGCGGATCGCGCCTCTAAACCCAAGCATAGGATTGGGTTCGATGGGTTCATACAATTTGCCCCATTTAAGATAGCGATATTCGTTGGTTTTGAAATCGGTGGTGCGGTAGATGACGGGCCGGGGGGAAAAGTGGCGGCAAAATTGGTAAAGACCCTTGACCAATTTATTGATATATTGTTTTTCTTTACCCTGGCTAATAGCTCTTTTGGGATGAACGCCGATATTGGCCATCATAAATTCGGCCCGGAGTAGGCCGACGCCGTCGATTTGGCGTTTACTTATATCTTTGGCCAGTTGGGGTTCGCCCAAATTGACATAGATCTTGGTGGCAGTGATGACTTTTTTTTTGAGAGAAGCGGGGACTTTGGGATCGGTAGCAGTAATATTTGGAGCCAGATTACCTAGCCAAACTTGGCCGGTGGTGCCGTTTAGGGTAACAATGTCGCCGTTTTTGAGAAAGCTAGTGGCGGTTTTGGTGCCAACCACACAGGGAACACCCAGTTCGCGGCTAACAATGGCGGCATGAGAGGTTTGACCGCCTTTATCGGTGATAATGCCGTTGACTTTTTTCATGGCGGGAACAAAATCGGGCGAAGTCATTTGAGTAACCAGAATATGGCCTGATTTGGCCAGATTAATTTTTTTGGGACTGTTGATGATGATGACCATGCCGCAAGCGGTACCGGGGGAGGCGGCTTCGCCGATTAGATCGGGAGCTTTGTTGATGGTAAGTTGGGAGTCTAGGGTTTTTTGGTTGCTATTGATAGTGGTGATGGGCCGGGTTTGAACTATATAGAGTTTGTTTTTTTCTATAGCAAACTCGATATCCTGGGGTTTGGCATAATGATTGTGCAGTTTTTGGCCGATTTTGGCAATTTTGATGGCCATTTGAGGAGAGATAGTGGCCTTTTTTTGTTTGGAGCGGGGGACTTTAATTTCTTTGGTTTCGTTTTCGGCTCTGACCAGTTGGATTTTTTGTTCGACGATGGTTTTGTCGGTAATTTTCCAGCTGTTTTTATCAATAATATATTGGTCGGGAGAAACGATGCCCTGAACTACGTATTCGCCCAAACCCCAGACGGTTTCGATAATGATTTGACTTTTATTGTTGGTAACCGGATTGACAGTAAACATAATTCCGGAAACGGCGGATTGAATTTGTTTTTGAACAGGAACAGCTACGCCAATTTTGAAATGATCGAAGTTTTTTTGCTGGCGATAAAAAATAGCCCGGGGGGTAAAAAGACTGGCCCAGCAGTCCTGAACTCTTTTTAAAACGTTGGCTTCGCCGGCAACATTTAAAAAGGTTTCCTGCTGGCCGGCAAAGGAGGCATCAGATAGGTCTTCGGCGGTGGCAGAGGATCTGACAGCCACGGGAACGTCGGCAAGAGAAAAGTAGCCGGAGAGTTTTTTGTAAGCTTTCATAATGTCGATGGCGCTTTGTTCGTTGACTTCACCTTCGACAATGATTTTTTTAATCCTTTGGGAGGCGGATTGAAGTTGGTCGGGTTTGTTAACATCGGTGGTGTCGAGAATGTCTTTGATTTTCTTTTTTAGATTGTTATCATCGACAAACTGAAAATAAGCATCGGTGGTAACCACAAAACCGTTGGGAACCGGGATGCCGATTTTATACATTTCGCCCAGATTAGCGCCCTTGCCGCCGACTTTGGCAATGTCATCGCAATCGATGTCTTTAAACCAAAGAATGTTGTTTTGGGTCATTGCCAGCCCCGATTGTCTGAATGTCTAATTTTTTCGGTTTCGTCGGGTCTGTGATAATCGTCTGCCAGTCTTTTTGTAGTCCCCTTTTCGGGAGTTGAGGCTTCAAAAATTTGGCAGTCGCTTTTAGCGCTGATACGGTGAACGGTGTTGGGAAGAATTGTATAGCCGGTTTGGGTTTCCATGGGTTTTTCGCTGACGGATTCTTGGTTTGAACCAAGACTGAGGTTGGCTTGACCGGAAATTAAGGTCAGAGTTTCGGTTTTCTGATCGTGAAATTGAAGAGACAACCGTTGTCCGGCTTTGATAAAGAGGATTTTGGCGGTGTAAGGCAAAGAGCTTTCGGTTAGAATTATTTCTTGACCCCAGGGCTTGCTAACAATTTGCTGCATAGTAAAATAATAACAGAAAGAAAGAGAGCAAAGAACGCCTCCTCTTTGATTAGCAGAGCAGTCTGTTGACTGCTTATGGGAGCTTGAATTTAAAATATGCCTGTTCTTAGAGTAAATCTACTATCAAAATATATCAGACTATGTCGAAATTAGTCGGATGATAAGTCTTTCTAAGGCTAAATGCTTGGGGGTGGAAAGTTGGCCGGATTTGTTTTGATAGTCAAGTTCGATTAAAAGCAAATAAGTTCTGATTAATTTATCTTGGGGAAAAGGAGAGTAATTGTCGATTTGTTTTCTTAGTTTTTGTTTGAGAAGGTATAAGAAAAGGTCGTAGAGATTTTGATCGATAACTTTTTGGTAGAGAGGCAGGAAGGCTTTGATGTTTTGGGGACGAACGTTGTTTAAACAGCCCCAAAGGTAGTTTGGCAGATCGAAGAAAGAGACCCGGGCTCCTGGAAAAGTTTTGACTTGGGTGGGAGTTAGTTTTTTGTCTTGCCAAATTATAATTTCGGCGCTTTTTTGGTTTTGTTTAATCAGGTCGATTAGTTTGTTTCTGGCTTTGGTAGTGGAAAAGAAACTATCAAGCAGCAAAGTTTTTTGGGAGGATAGTAACGAAGTGCCGGAGAGGAAGTTGTTGATGGTTTCCAGTTCAACTGATTTTGGAGAAAGACGCAGAATGTTGGCGTTGTTTAGATTTTTTATCAGTTGGTTTAAAGCCTGACGGGAAGCTTTCTGGTCGTCGCCGTGGAAGAGATAGATCATGGTCTATTTTACCTTGTTTGGAAAATGGAGAAAAATTAAGACAAATTTGGTAAAATTAGTCTCAACCAAAGGCTGGCAGACTGGCCCTATCGTCTAGTGGTTAGGACATCAGGTTTTCATCCTGATAACCCGGGTTCGATTCCCGGCGGGGTCAC
>CAZRAZ010000042.1:0-4849 GCA_964598275.1 uncultured Gammaproteobacteria bacterium
CGAAGGCGTCTATCGCTATGTTGGCTATCGATTAGTAAACGGAGAAAACCCCTTTAATGTTGATTATTGGGTTCCTCCTTTGGGTAAATATATTTACGGTTTTTCCGCCAAATTTTTCCATAATCCCTATTTTGCCAGTTTCCTCTTTTATCTATTATCGCTGGTTGTCTTTAGACTATTAGCAAAGACTCTCATCAAGCCAAAAAAAATTCAATGGTTAACACTATTTCTCTTCGCTATAAATCCTCTACTAATTGAACAAATGCAACAAACCATGTTAGATCTGCCTTTAACTATATTTTTTATGCTAAGCATCTATTTTCTATTCCGATCAGAAAAAGATAAATCATTAAAATCACTTGTTTTTTCTGGCATCTCTCTCGGTTTAATGGCTGGCACAAAACCGGCTTATTTTGTTCCCATGATTGCCCCCTTAAACCTTTACTACTTATACAAAACAAATAAATTTACAAAATGGCGATTTTACCTACCAAGCATTGTCATCGGTTATGTTCTGTCATATTTTTGCTACTTTCTAAAACACCCCAACCCCATTCCTTGGATTAGACTTCACCAAAAAATTATTGATTTTCAAAAAAATAATTCAGGCAGTCATGATTGGTTTAATATTTTTCGCGTTATTTTTCTAAATAAATACAAAGGTTTTTGGTTAGGCGCCAAAACAATCAAGCCCCTTAATTGGTCGGTGATTTTACCCGCAGGCACAATCGGGCTTGTTTATTCATTTTTTGCTAAAAATAGGCAAAACAACAAAATTATTTATTTGTCAGTCTTAGGCATTTTATATATCGCCATGAACCTATTTATTGATTTCTGGCCCAGATACTTAATGCCTTTAATCCCGATTCTTATTTTAGTTTTAGGTCACATTTTAAAAAACAAAAGCAAGCTTATTGTTCTTTTGCTATTTGCTAGTTTAATCTCTTTATTTCCGCTACTTTTTCCCAACTCCTTGTCTGCTGAAAAAATGTTTGCCGAAAAACACCAACAAGGTTTTTACAAAGAAACATATCAATTGCTAGACAGTCAGACAAAACAAAAGATTGACTATCAACACTGGCAACAACTAAGCTTAAATCCAAATATTAATGAACACTTAAAATCGGTAAAAGAAAATAATCAATGGAAATTTAATCTACAAGCCAAAACACCATAAACCAACATAGTATAATCTAGCCATGCCCATATCCATCTTAAACAAGCTAAAAAAAATCAAAAATCCCTATCCCAAGCTTCTGTTCCTGCTCATTATCCCCGCCTTTGTTTTCTTACTTAAACCCGGCTACTACAACATGCACGATGATATGCAGATGATTCGTCAGCTTGAAATGGAAAAATGCCTGCAAGACGGTCAAATTCCCTGTCGCTGGTCGCCTGATTTAGGCTATGGCTATGGTTATCCTTTATTTAATTTCTACCCCCCCTTACCCTATTTTGTTGGTCAAGTCTTTCGCTCTCTCGGCTTTTCCTTTGTTAACACTGTCAAATTAACTGCCGTCAGTCAATTTGTTTTCTCGGCTTTTGCCATGTATCTTTTAGCCGGCAGTCTTTTGGGGCCCCTGGCTGGATTTCTTTCCGCCCTTTTTTACACCTATGCTCCTTACCATGCTTTAAATATTTATGTTCGCGGCGCCATGAATGAAGCCTGGGCCGCCGTCTTTTTCCCACTCATCTTTCACTTTGCCAGAAAAATCATCATTGCTCCCAAACTAAGTTTAAAAACTATTTTTGCCTTATCATTGTCTTTTACCGGCTTGCTTTTGTCACACAATCCCATGGCTCTCACCTTTACTCCCTTTCTTTTTCTCTGGTGCCTATATTTTTTAATCAAACAAAAATTTCCCCTCCAAAAGTTTTTTTATTTGAGCCTGGCTGGTCTCTTTTCCCTGGCTTTAGCCGCTTTCTACACCCTGCCGGTTCTCTTTGAAACTAATCTCGTTCAAACAGACAGCATGTTTCAGAATTATTATCACTTTTCCGCCCATTTCACCAGCCTCTACCAAATCTTTATCAGTCGTTTCTGGGATGACGGCGCTTCTGTCTGGGGACCAAACGATGACATGTCTTTCCAAATCGGTTATCTTCATTGGCTTTTACCCACCCTGCTTCTTGTTTATACCCTTTTCATTTTCCGTCAACTTAAGTCAAAACAAAAAAGAACCGGCCTTCTTCTCGTCTCTCTTTTGACCTTCGCCGGTTTATTCTCTGCCTTTATGACTCATCAGCGCTCGGTTTTTATTTGGCTGGCACTCCCTTTAATTCAAAAAGTTCAATTTCCCTGGCGTTTTTTAAACCACAGCCTATTTTTCTTTTCTCTGTCTATTGGTGTTGGTTTGCCTATTTTTCTGTCCCGTTTCAAAACCAAAATTCGCCTTCTCGTCGTTGCCGTTATCGTTGCTCTTCTTTTTGGATTTAACTATCAATATTTTCATCCTCTAAAAAGCGGACCCGTCACCGACGCTCAAAAGTTTGCTGGCCTTGCCTGGACTAATCAAATTACTTCCGGCATTTACGATTATTTGCCCAAAACAGCCTCTACTGCCGCCAAAGGCCCTGCCAACCCTTACCTAGACGTCATTATCCCCGATACCACCGTCAAAGAGCTTAGTGGCGCCAAAAAGGGGACCGATTGGTTGTTTTTCAACCTCAATCTAGACCAGGACAGTCAAATTGTCTTGCCGGTTCTAGAGTTTCCCAATTTTGAAATTAAAGATAATGGTCAAATCATCAATCACAGCTTCGAACCCGAGTTGGGTCGCATTACCATTGATCTGACTCGGGGCAATCATCAAATTTATCTTAAACTACGCGATACTCCCATCCGCACTGTTTCAAATATTATTTCTCTTGTTTCTTGGCTCTTTCTTGTCCTCTGTTTATTAAAAAAACCATGCAATCTGCCCAAATTAAAAAACTAAAATCCCTCACCGCCAAAAACATCCTCTTTTTATCCTTAAGAAATTTTGGCCTTCAGGGCATTTCCACTCTTGGTTTTTTTCTTCTCACCATTCTTTTGGGTACTGCCGAAGTCGGCCTCTTTGCCATTGTGGCTGAGTCCGTTGGCATTTTAGGCTATTTTTCCGACATCGGTTTAGCCTCGGCTCTTATCCAGCAAAAAGGAAAAATCAGTCGTCGCCAACTGCAAGCAACCTTCACCGTTCAGCAAATCTTAGTCTTTATCTCTCTTTTAATCTTCACTCTTTTTTACCACCAATTTGCTCAAAAAAGAGGCTATGGTTCCAAAGAATTCTGGATCACCGTTTCCCTTTGCTTTTCTTTTGCCGCCGCTTCTCTAAAAACCATTCCTTCAGTTATTCTCGAAAGAAAGCTGAATTTTCAACTCATTTCTTTAATTGATATCTTAGAAAATTTATCCTTTTACTTGGTTGCTGTCATCTTTGCCTTCTTGGGTTTTAACGCTTATTCATATGCCATTGCCGCCTTTTTTCGTAGTTCTCTAGGCCTTATTCTTATCTACCGATTTTCACCTTGGCCTATCGGTTTTGCTTTTAGTCCCAGCGACATCAAACGCCTGTTTCGTTTCGGCATCCCTTTTCAGCTCAACTCCTTCATTGCTATGGCCAAAGACAGGCTTTCTACCCTCTTTGTCGCCGGTATTCTTGGCCGTTCCTCCTATGGTATTCTCTCCTGGGCACAAAAAGGCACCCGCTTACCCCTAAGCTTAATGGATGCCGTCATGAAAGTCACCTTTCCCACCTTTTCTCGTTTGCAAAATCACCCTGATCTCTTGAAAAATTCCATTAAACGCAGTACTTTTTTTGTCGCTCTCTTGGTCTTTCCCTCCTTAGCCGGTATTGCCTTAATTGCCCCCGATTTCATCAACCTTATCCCCAAATACGGCAAATGGGCTCCCGCCATTACTCCGCTTTATTTCTACGCCGCCGCCGCCGCTCTGGCCGCCGTTACCACCCCTCTTACCAACGCCTTCAACGCCGTTGGCAAAATCACTCTGACTACCAAGTTTATGATCATGTGGACCGCCCTTACCTGGATATTTTTTCCCTATCTTAGCCGTCACTATGGTTATATTGGTACTGCCTGGGCCAGTTTAATTGTTGGCCTAAGTTCAATTCTTGTTTGGTTATCCGCTCAAAAAATCTTTTCTGTTAATATTTTAAAAACTATCAGCCTGCCCTTTGTCTCCAGTCTGATTATGATCGTTTCCTTGCTTGCCTTTGGCTCTCTTCCCTTAAATTCCGTCTATCTTTTCACCGGTAAAATCATCATCGGCCTTAGCGTCTATTCTATTTTTCACTATCTTTTTTCCCGCGATCAACTGCTTTGGTTTATTAATCAAATCAAAAATATCCGCCAATGATCTTCCTCGTCGGTCTCCTGTTTATCTTTTTCTTTATCAAACTAAAACTTCCTCGTCACATAAAACTATTTCTCTTGCCTGCCTCGCTTTTGATTTCTGCCACCATGATTAGAAGTGGCCTTAATTATCCCTTCGGCATCGGCTTTTGGGGACCAAACGGCCATGACGGCATTTGGCATTTATCAGTTATTAATCAAATCAGCCGCGGTTTACCTCCGCCCAACCCTATCTTTTCCGGTACCAATCTTAGCAATTATCATTGGGGCTACGATCTTCTTGCCTTTCTTGTTAGTAAAATTAGTCATCTTCCGGCCATCAACGTTTACTTTCAACTTTTACCGTTTCTTACCGCCATCTTAATCGGCTACTTTTCTTATAAACTGGCAAGTTTTTACAGTTCCAACAAAAAGGTCGGTTTTCTTTTCATCTTCTTAAATTTTTTTGCCGGCTCATTTGGTTGGCTGGTCACCTTGGTTAAAAGTGGTCAAA
>CAZRAZ010000043.1:0-534 GCA_964598275.1 uncultured Gammaproteobacteria bacterium
CCCGGCAATAAAAAAAATAATTTGCTTTTTAAAATTTAAAAAATCGCCCCGACCCAAAGAACTGCTGTAAATTGAAACCAAACCAAAAATAACCAAAAGTGAAACACAAATAATAATTGGCCAATCAAGCTTTTTGAGGTGAGCTATTACCATGATAATTTAAATAAAAAAATAAACTTCCTTACGAATTTACGAATCAGTACGAATTTACGAATGGATTCGACAGGATTCGTATATTCGTAAAAATTCGTACATTCGTAAGGTTACTTTATCATTTCCAAAAACTCTTGCTCATTTAGTATTTTAACGCCTAATTTTTTCGCTTTTTCGTATTTTGAGCCCGGCTCTTTACCTGCCACAACAAAATCCGTCTTTTTTGAAACCGATTCGGCAATTTCACCACCCAACAATCTAATTTTCTCCTTTGCCTCCTCTCTGGCCATTGACTCTAACACTCCCGTCAGCACAAAAGTCAATCCCCTTAATTTTTGCCTGCCCCGTACCGAACTTGTTCTGGTGCGGGGATATTGGATT
>CAZRAZ010000043.1:544-4776 GCA_964598275.1 uncultured Gammaproteobacteria bacterium
ACTCCCGTCAGCACAAAAGTTTTTCCTCGTAATTTTTGCTTGCCCACCGAAGCCTTGGCGAAGGCGGGACTTTCTATTTCTACTCCGACCTGTTGCAAATTTTCTAAGAATTTTATATTTCTTTTGTCCCTAAACCAATCAAAAATTGATTTTGCCACAACCGGACCCACGTCCATAATTTTTCTTAGTTCTTCGATGTCGGCATTTTTTAGTTTTCCCAAATTTCCGAAATATTCAGCCGAATCGACAGCAGTTTCTTCGCCAACATTTCTAATGCCTAAGGCAAAAACGAATCTTGGAAAACTAATTTTCTTTTTTGATTGAATTGCTAAAATTAAATTTTCGGCAGATTTGTCAGCAAATCTTTCCAAGAACAAGACGTCTTGTTTTTTTAATTTAAAAAGGTCGGCTGGGTTCTGAATAAATCCTTCATCAATCAATCTGTCAATAATTTTAGGACCCAAGCCAACAATATCGAAAGTGGCCCTGGAAACGAAATGATAAAAGTATTCTCTCTTTCTGGCAAAACAATTAGTATTGGGACACCTCCAAACTACTTCGCCTGCCGGTTTAACCAATTTTGTATTGCAGGCAGGACAAAATTGCGGCATCTTAAAATTCCTTTCTTTTCCGGTCCTCAATTCCGGCAAAACTTTGACAATATCAGGAATAACATCGCCGGCTCGACCGACAATAACCGTATCTCCGATTTTTACTCCCAGTCTTTTTATTTCATCCTCGTTGTGCAAAGTGGCATGGGAAATGGTTACCCCCCCAACCTGAACCGGCTTTAAATGAGCCACCGGAGTAATGGCCCCGGTTCTGCCAACCTGAACTTTTATATCCTCAATGATTGTTTCTGCTTGTTTTAAAGGAAATTTAAAAGCAATAGCGCCACGGGGTGCTTTACCAACCACCCCTAATTTTTCAAAAATTTTATTTGAATTTACGATGACAACCGTTCCATCAATCTCATAGGGAATTTTTCCTCTTTCTTTTTGCCAAAAATTACGAAAGGCAAAAATCTCTTTTAAATCTCTACAATATTTATTATGGGGATTGGTTTTAAAACCGAGAATTTTTAAAATCTTGTGCTTTTCTTCGTGAGTGGTTTGGCCCAAATCCCCGCCCGCTTCGCCTTGCGAAGCAAGGCGGGCGGGAGTGATTAATTCATAAGCGTAAGAATCGAGGTGACGGGCAGCCGTAATTTTTGGATCTAACTGCCTGACCGAGCCGGCTGCCATGTTTCTGGGATTGGCGAAAGCAGGAAGATTTTTTCTTTTTTGTTCAAGGTTTACTTTTTCAAACTCTTTTTCAGTGATAAAGGTTTCGCCCCGGACAACTAATTCTTTTAATCCTTGTTTTTGTATTCTTTCGGCTGTTTTGCCCAAGCCGGCTTCTTTTAAGTCTTTTATCACGTCTTCCATTTCTCTCAACCTCAAGGGAATGGCCTCAACGGTTTTTAGGTTCTGGGTAACGTCTTCGCCCACAATGCCATCTCCTCTGGTGGCGCCCGCTTTTAGAATGGCCTCTTTATAAATCAATTCTATTGCTAAACCATCAATTTTTAACTCGCAATAAAAATCAATTTGTTTCTTCTCCTCGTCGGTTAAAAGTTTTGATATTCTTTCTTGCCAATCTCGCATATCTTCTTCTGTGAAAGCATCGTTCAAGGAAATCATTGGTTGAGGATGCCTGATTTTTTCAAATTTCGCCAGGGGTTTGCCTCCCACTCTTTGGGTCGGCGAATCGGCAGTAATGAATTCTGGATATTTTTGCTCCAAATCAAAAAGTTCTTTTTTCAAAGAATCGTGAGCCGCATCGGAAATTTCCTGTTTATCCAAAACATGATACAAATATCGGTAATAGTTGATAAGTTTTTTTAATTTTTCAATTCGAATTTTTGCTTGGTTCCGGTCCATATGTTTGATTATATTATATCATTTTTAAAAACTCCCGCCTCATCAAAGGAGCGGGTTTGCTAGAGATATTAAACGGGGCTTGCCCCGTTAGAAGTAAACCAGCCGTTTTTTTGAAAACGGCTGGGTGCCATTCCGCCACGGGCGGAATGGACTTCTAACGGGGTAAGATCTCCTTCCATTTTGGCAAGGGGAAAGCAACATTAATTGTTTTTGAAGATGCGTCAGCGGGATTGGTTATGCCGCAATCATAACCGTCAGAATCTCTAACCCCTAAAGTAACTTTCTTTGATCCAACAGAAATAAATTTTGTTTGAGGATTTTGCAAACTGGAATTAGATGGACTGCCATCTTGAAAAGTCCAAAACCAATTGGTAATGGTTGCTCCGCCATAGACCTGAGAGAGGTCGGTAAAACGAACTGTCTCGTTCATGGTTGGGTTTAAGGGCGTATGACTAAAATCGGATTTAGGATAAGCATGTTTTGGAGTGGTAAAATTAGAGATATTTGACCAGCCGGACCAGACACTCTGTTGATTTTTAACTTTCACTCGCCACCAATATTTGGTATCCCAGCTAAAACTATAGGTTGTAGTATAAGATTGACTGGAAGAAATAACTTCCCCAGTATCAACTTCCGGGCTTGGAAAACCGGCAGAGGTATTGTCTATTTGAATTTGGTAGGCGGCCTGAATGCCATCAGAATAGGTCCAATTTAAAATTGGGTGCAAAGAATCGGTGCAAAAAAGCCAGTTTTCGCCAGCCGCGCTGACGCTCGGCGGGAGCTTGGCTGTGGTCACCACTTTATAATTTGAAATTGGCGTTCCGGCAGAAGGGCAACCCGCCGGTGTTCCATCTGACAATCCATCTTTATTCGCGTCACAATTAACTCTGTTGAAACTGAGCCAGCCAATGACCATATCAAACCAAGCCCAGCCAGATAGTTCCCCGGACTGTGGCGTATAATCCACTCCATAATTTGAGCCCCGGAGTTTTATCCAGCCATCCCAGCCACCACCATAAGACAGGGCTCTTGCCCAGCCGCCAGCTTTGTTGGTACCTAAGCCGTCGCAGGTTTGGCCAGGACCAGAAAAATCCAAACAAGCAGAGTAATTCGGACTGGCAGGATAGGGGCCGGCCGGCGCAAAATCAATCCAGCCAATGTTTTCTGACCAGGCATAGCCGGCAAAAAGACCGGTGGCCGGAGCAATGTTTACTCCGTAATTCGTAGCGCCTCCGCCAGAAGTATTGTTAAAACTAACCCAGCCGATATTCTCCGACCAGGCAAAACCGAAAGTATTGTGCTCTGAACCAGCTTTCACTATTTGTGATTCTTGATTAAAAAAAGCAAAAACAGCAATTATGAAAATTGCCGCAAAAACTAAAAAGAAAATAGGAAGTTTTTTGAACATTAAATTATTTCATCATTAATAAGTGAAGGCAGGAAGAGTACAGCCTGTTTTGGTAAGAAAAATTTTGTTAATTTGGAACGTTCCCTCAGGAAATTCCACCAGATAACCCCTGGAGTATTCTTTTATGGTCTCAATCGTAATTGGCCCGGCAGTGATGGCGTTTTCCGGTTGGTTTTGAACCTGCCAGCAATAAAATATATTAGGGGCCAATTCTTTGGCTTTTTCTATGTCAGTTGCTTCCGGCAAGTTACAGCTCTCGCCCATTTCTTTTTCAATATCTTTTTTGCAAAGCACTCCTGAAAGATTCATTTCGGTTGCGGTCACTGTCCCGCTTTTGAAAACTTTTTCTCCTTCTTTTAGCGCCTCGATTTCCCTTGCTAAATCCGCCCTGCTTTCAACTTTTTTAATATACGACCTGTCTATCTTTACTCCAAAAACCTTAGTAGCTATTTCATAGTAAGTCGGAGCTTGCCACCTCATATTCAACCTAAAACTAATTTCCCCTAATTTTGTTTCCTTTACCAGAGGAATTCTGTAACCGAAAATAAGAAGCCCCAAAACTATGATAAGTAGAATTATAAAAATAAGCGGTGTGAATTTAAGCATTGTTTTCGCTTTTCAAAATCTTTACCCCGCACCTTTCAGAATCATCCAATTAACCCTTTCAGCAGGGGGGGTCTAAAACCCCGGTGAAAGGTGCGGGGTTTATTTGCTTACGCAAATAGTGTATTTTTCTCCAAGAGCATCGGGGGCGAAATAGGCCCCCCCGCAGGTCCAGGTATGGCTTGTGGCATATACACTAGTAGCAACACTTTGGTAGCCAGAATCGCATTGAGGTGCCGCTACTTTTCCGCACACCAAAGAAGACCCGGCTCCAACAGTACAATTACCAGTCATTACAC
>CAZRAZ010000044.1:0-2915 GCA_964598275.1 uncultured Gammaproteobacteria bacterium
TATCTTTTAAGGCCGATACGGCAATTGTTTTATCAAATTCATCTTCCAAATAATTATATTCTGCCAAAAAATCCTTTGTCCCCACTGCCTGGTCAATTTTGTTATAGACTAAAATTTTGGGTACAGCCACTTTCCTGGCCAAACCCAACACCTTGGCCTCTTCTTCATTTTTCTGTCTGGAAATATCTACCACCATCACTAAAATATCAGCCCAACTTAGTCTTTTGGCCGCTTCCAAATTAACCCTTCGACCCACCAGGTCAGAAACTTTAGCAATCACGCCCGGTGTATCCGTTATTATTAATTTTCCTTTCTCACCCTGATAAACCACCATTTGATTTCTTCGGCTGGTTTGGGGCAGGGGAGAAGTGATCGCCACTTTTTGTCCCAGCATCGCGTTTACCAGAGTTGATTTTCCCGTATTTGGCCGGCCAATTAATAGTACCCTGCCATATTTTTTTATCATTTTGATATTATACTCTAAACAAGCCTTTGACACTTAGCAGTTTGAATGTTAGACTGCTAAGAAACCATAAAAAAGCATGCCCATAATCGAAAAAAATACCCCCACTTCTTTACCCGTTAAGGTGGAACCGACCAAAAAAATTCTCCCACTTATTCCCTTGCGTAATGTGGTTTTGTTTCCTTCAGTTGAGACCTCTCTTTTCTTTGGCCGTCGTTCTTCCAGTCGGGCCCTTCTTCACGCCTATAATCAAGGCGACAAATTAGTTGTCATCACCACTCAAAAATCAATTAAGGTCGATCAACCCCAATCCAAAGATCTTTACGCCGTTGGCGTTTTAGCCAGAATTCAACATATCCTGCAAAGCGATGGCAGCTTGCATGCCATTGTTCGTGGTCTTTCCCGCGTCAACATTCTAACTGTTGTCCAAAAAACTCCATTTTATATCGTCGAATTTGTTGATCTTCCCACTATTTCTGAACCCAGCAAAGAAATCAGAAGTTCGGCCGAAGCTCTCTTAAGTCAACTAAAAAAAGCCTTTGCCATGGGTCGTCAGTTTGATTTACCCGCCATTATGCAGTTGAGTTCCGGTGTTTCCAGCTCCGATCTGGCCGATCAGGTTTCTTTCACCTTAAATGCCAAAATTACCGAAAAGCAAAAACTGTTGGAAACCCTTTTAGTCAGTCAACGGCTAAAAACCGCTGCCGAATTTCTTATCCAGGAAATGAAAATAACCCAGCTGGAAAGAGATATCGAAGAAAAGACTCAAGAAAAATTCAATACCGGCATGAAAAAAAATGTTTTAGAAGAGCGCAAGCGTCAAATCGAAAAGGAACTAAAAAAACTGGGCGAAAAAGACTCCTCTGAATTTAACGGTCTTGAAGCTAAAATCAGAAAATCAAAAATGCCTCCCGCCATCAAAAAGCAAGCCAAAAAGGAATATGAACGTCTCACTCAAATGGGTCCTCATGCTCCCGAAGCCAGTTATATCCGAACCTACTTGGAAATCGTTGTTGACCTGCCTTGGGGCAAATACAGCCATGCTGCCGTCGACATCACCAAATCCCAACAAATCTTAAATCAGGATCACTATGGCCTAAGCGAAGTTAAGGAAAGAATTTTAGAGCACTTGGCCGTTATCCAAATGAAAGTAAAACAAAAAAAATCCTTCTCCGACTCCGCCACTCCCAACATTTTATGTTTTATTGGCCCTCCCGGTGTTGGTAAAACCTCTCTTGGTCGTTCTATCGCCAAAGCTATGGGTCGTCAATTTGTCCGGGCATCATTGGGTGGCATTCGGGATGAAGCCGAAATTCGAGGTCATCTTCGTACCTATGTTGGTGCCATGCCCGGTCGCATTGTCAAAGGTCTTCAAAAAGCCGACAGTTTTAATCCCGTTTTTATGCTCGACGAAGTTGATAAAATTGGCGCCGATTATCGTGGCGATCCATCCGCCGCTTTGCTTGAAACCCTTGATCCAGAGCAAAACAAAGAATTTTCCGATCACTATCTTGATTTTCCCCTCGACCTTTCCCAGGTCTTTTTTATTCTTACCGGCAATGTTGTTTCTACCATTCCCGGTCCTCTGCGGGATCGTTTAGAAATTATTGATTTTTCCTCCTACACCCAAGACGAAAAATTTCACATCGCCAAAAAATATCTTATCAAAAAACAGCAAGAATCAACCGGTCTAAAAAGCTCTTATCTTCAACCCATTAAAGACGACACTGTCAAATTTTTGATCGACAAATACACCCGTGAAGCCGGCGTTCGGGAACTGGAAAGAGTTTTCGCCCGCCTTTTTAGAAAAAGTGTTAAGCAAATCGTCACCAAAAAAACCAAAAAAATTGATTTAAATAATCAAACCGTTATTAAAAAATTTCTTGGTCCGGAAAAATTTTCCTCGCAGTTAAAAAGCAAAAAGAATCAGGTTGGCGTTTCTACCGGTTTGGCCTGGACCGCTGTTGGTGGCGAAATCCTCTTTATCGAAGTCAATATTATGCCAGGATCAGGCAAATTAATTCTAACCGGCAAGCTTGGTGCCGTCATGAAAGAATCCTGCCAAGCCGCTCTTTCCTTTGTCCGCTCCCAGTCCAAAAAATTTAAAATAAACCAAAATTTCGGTAAAATTGATATCCATATTCATGTTCCTCAAGGTGCCATTCCCAAAGACGGCCCCTCTGCCGGCACCGCCATCACCACCGCCCTGGTTTCGGCTCTAAAAAGCCAGGCCGTTCCCTGCGATATTGCCATGACCGGCGAGGTTACCCTGCGGGGTAACGTTCTGGAAATCGGAGGCTTAAAAGAAAAATCTATTGCCGCCTCCACCGCCGGTATCTCTACCGTTTATTACCCCCAGGATAATCAAAAGTCCTTAGTCGACATTCCCGCTTCTGTCAAAAAGTCAATAAAATTTATTCCGGTCGACAATTATCAAAGAATCTATCAAAAG
>CAZRAZ010000044.1:3015-4590 GCA_964598275.1 uncultured Gammaproteobacteria bacterium
TCTCTTCTTCAATCTCTAATTTTTTCGGTATCATTTCTAAATTTTTTTGTTCCCTAATATCGCTTTTATTAAGTACGCTCAAAGCCCTGGCATAAGTGTATTGCAAATAGGGCCCCGAGTTTCCCTCCAAACTCATCACCCTCTCCCATTCAAAAACAATATCTTTTTTTGGTTCAGACAGTAAATCAATAAATTTAATCGCCCCAATAGCCACCGTCTCAATCGATTGTTCTCTTTCCTTCGGCCCCATTTTTTTTAAACTCTCACTTGTTTTGGCCATCTCCCCGGCTTTAATCTTGGCTCTTTCTATCACCTCTTTTAAATGCACCGTATCGCCTTTTCTGGTCGAAAATTTAGCCTTTTTCCACCGCAACAACCCATGAGCTACGTGAATAAATTGACAATTTTTATCCCAGCCCATCATCTTGGCAATGGCAAACAATTGCCGAAAATGAAGTTTTTGATCAGCCCCTACTTCGTAAATCATTAAATCTGGTTTCCATTTTTCCTGCCTATATCTGATGGCCGCTAAATCTCTGGTCAAATAAGTGCTTGTTTCATCGCTTTTTGACAGCATGGCCGGTGGCATATTGTCAAACTCAATCACCCTTGCCCCTTGGCTTTTTTTAACAATTCCCCTGTCTTCCACCGTCTTGATTGTCTCTGCCAGCATCGGCGCATAAAAAGATTCGCCGTGAGCCACGTCAATTTTCACCCCCAGCATTTCATAAACTTTGTCAAACTCCACCATTGAAATGTCAACCATTTTCTGCCAAATTTCTCTGGCTTCTTTATTACCATTTTCCAGTTTGGCAAACCAATCTCTCCCGGCCTCAACCAAACTTTCGTCATTCTCTGCTTCTTTGTGAAAAGCCACATACAATTTTTCCAGGCTTTCAATATTCAAATCATTGATATCAACATCCTCTATCGCCAATCTTTTATCACCTGCTTCCAGCAGTTTTATCGCCGCAATCAGTTTGCCAAATTGGGTTCCCCAGTCTCCCAAGTGGTTATCGCCGATACATCTCCACCCCAAAATCTGATACAAGTTATAAATCGCCTGTCCGATATTAGTTGATCGCAAATGACCAATTCCAAAAGGTTTGGCGATATTGGGCGCCGAGTAATCAATCACCATTGTCTGTCTTTTACCTTTCTTTAAACCAAATTCCGCCATTCTCTTTCTAAACTCATTTCCGTAATTAACCATTTCTGCCTTTCTGACCAAATATTCGTAGCTTAAGTAAAAATTGATAAAACCGGCCCCCGCCACCTTAATCTTTTCCACCATTTTAGGTTTCTTGATTTTTTCTACAATTTTGTCGGCCAGCTCTCTTGGGTTCGTCTTTTCTTTTTTAGCCAACACCATCGCCGTATTACAACTCCAGTCGCCAAAATTCATCTTCGCTGGTCTTTCCAAGTTGATGGTCCCGCTTTCAATCTTTATCCCCAAATCAACCATCGCGCGACTGACCGCTTCTCTTATTTCGTTCATAGACGATTATAGCAGTTTAGCCTCTTTCTTCCTGCCACTTTTCTACCACCCCGCTAGCCAGTTTCGACAAATTTTCT
>CAZRAZ010000045.1:0-4259 GCA_964598275.1 uncultured Gammaproteobacteria bacterium
ATTTGGTTTTATTGGCAAACAGCGTATAAAAAGACAAAACGTTGGCAATTTTTTGACTGTTTGCTTCGCTATCCACCGTCAAATCCACGCCGTTTTGTTTCATCATCAACCCCACAATATCACTCCAGTGATCCACGTTTTCCGTCATTCCCAGCGCCGCCCCCGCCACTCTAATCTGTCCCTCCTCGTTTGTCACCGTCAATTTCCCCGCCGCGCTTTCCAGATCCCACCAGGTTCTCGGCAACTCTATCCCTCCGGCTGACAATAATTTTTTGTTATAAAACAAGGCTAAACCGTCATACATCAACGGTATCGCCCTAAAACCGCCGTCTATTTTTAAATCCCTTTTGTAAACATCATAAAAATCGTTTTCTAACCCTATTTTTGTGCTCGTTTCATCCGGCACTACCGCCAAATTATCCATAAACATTGGCAACCAGCTGGCATGAATTCTATAAATATCAGGTACCTCCGTCGCCTCCGCATCCTTTGTTAATCTTCCCGCCAGTCTGGTTCTGTAATTATCATGAGAATTTTTCACATAATTTACTTTTATTTTTGGATACTTTGCTTCAAAATCAGCAATTACTGCTCCCATTACCGATTCTTCTTCCCACAAACCCCAGTAATTTATTGTTACTTCTTTTCCTGTCACTCCTTCTTTCTTTGTCAACATCACCACTCCTGCCACCATTGCCACTACCGCTAATCCTATTCCTCCAAAAATCCACCACTTCTTTTTACCTTTAGCTTTTTCTGCCGCCCCTTCTTCTATCTGCGCTTCCCCCCTGGCTTTGATCTCCGTTGTCTCTTCCCTGTCGGCCTCTGGTCGATTTTTCTCTTCCATCATTTCCTCGGGCACTCTTGGCGGTAAGGGCGATTTAATATTTTCTACTTCCACATCTATATCATAACCAAAATTTCTCTCTTTCACCATTCCCCAAGCTTGGTAGAATACATCATGGTCTTAATTCCCGGCCTTTTGGCCGTTGCTTTTATCAGTCTGGTCTCTCTTGCCGGCGGTCTTTTCTTGCTTCTCCAAAAAAAAACTCTCAAAACTATTACCCCCATTCTTATCAGTTTGGCCATCGGCACTCTTTTAGGCGACGCCTTTATCCACCTTATTCCCGAAGCCATCGACAACCTTAACCATTTTCAATTTTCCCTTTTTCTCACCCTCGGTTTTTCCCTTTTCTTTATTTTTGAAAAAACTCTTTGTTGGCATCACTGCCAAAACCCCGATGCCAGCCACGCCCATCGTCATCCCGTTGTCGCTGTCAACTTTCTAACCGACGGTCTCCACAATCTCGTCGACGGCATGCTTATCGCCTCCTCTTTTTCTGTCAATCTTTCTTTGGGTTTAGCTACCACCATTGCTGTCTTTTTTCACGAAATACCCCAGGAAATAGGGGATTTTGGCATCTTTATCCATCATGGTCTTACTCCTGCCCATGCTCTTCTCTTAAATTTTCTTTCCTCTCTTTCTGCCTTTATTGGTTTGTTTATCGTTTTTTACCTTGGTCAAACCAGTCAGCTTTTTATCAATTGCCTTTTGTCTTTTACCGCCGGCGGTTTTATCTATCTGGCCGCCTCCGATTTAATCCCCGAGCTCCATTCTCATTCTCGATCCAAAATCTCCGATCTTGCCCAATTTTTTTTCATTGCCTTGGGCCTTTTATTTATGTTCCTGCTATCATAACTCATGAAGATTTCAATTTACACCGACGGCGGCGCTCGCGGTAATCCTGGTGTATCCGGCTACGGTCTGGTGGTCACAGACGATCATCAAAAACCCGTTTACCAGCAATCAAAATTTCTTGGTATCAAAACCAACAACGAAGCCGAATATCTCGGTCTCATTGCCGCCCTCACCTGGCTAAAAAACCATCAAGCCGGTTTGACCGCCGTCGATTTTTACTCCGATTCCCAGCTTATTATTCGTCAACTAACCGGCCATTATAAAGTAAAATCCCCTAATCTTAAACCCCTTTTCAATACCGCCAAAAATTTAATTGGTCAAATCAAAGCTCCGATTTTCTTTTTGGATATTCGCCGTGGCAAAAACGAACTTGCCGATGCTTTGGCCAATCAAGCCATGGACCAATGCCACTAAAAATAAAATCAAACCCCAACCTCTTATTGCTTCTCTCTTCTTTTCTTTTTCTCTTCGGTCTTTTTACTTCTTCATTTGTCCAAAAAACTTCACCCCGTAGCTTTCTTCTCGGCCAGGATTTTTCTTTTCTCTCCTATCAGCAAGTCGCCTCCCGCCTATCTTCCGGTTTTTCCTTACCTCAAAACCTGGTTCTAACTCACACCGATCAAAATTTTACTCTCGATACCGCCAGTTTTTCTGCCTCCATCAATTATTCCGCCACTGCCGACAGTCTTTTTCCCCGTCCCTTATCTTTCAAAAAAATGTTTTCTCCCAAAAATTATAATTTAATCGTTGATTACGATCCTAATCTTTTAAATCAACAAATTGCCAGTATTTTAGCTGAAATTGAGAAACCTTTCATTCCCACCGAACTTCAATTCGAGGACGGGCAAATCAAAACCATCAACGGTCACTTGGGTCAAGCAGTTGACCTTAATCTTTTAAAACAAAACATTTCCGACCATTTTTCCACCCTCGACAACTCGCCCTTGCCCATTCCCATCAAAAATATCGGCCTTCTTCCCAACCCTTCTCAAGTTTCCCACAGTCAATCCCAAGCCGACAAACTTATCGGCAAAAAATTAGTTCTCACCGGTGACTTCGAAGAGTTAAATATCGACGATGCCACCCTCATCTCTTGGATCGATTTTTTCACCAATTATAATCAGCCAAAAATTACCAATTTTTCTCAAAATTTATCTTTAAGCCTCAAACGCGATCCCGTTAATGCCATTTTTAAATTTGAGGAAGGTCAAGTTACCGAATTTCGCCCCGCCAAAGAGGGCTTAATTATTGACGATCAAAAATTAGCCGAAATTTTACCTTCTCTTATTACCGATCTTATCGCCACAGAATCCTCTTCCATTTCCACTCCTCTTCCCGTTACCGCCATCGACCCTCTGGTCAAAACCGAAGATGCCAATAATTTGGGCATCAGGCAACTTCTTGGCCGGGGAGTTTCCACCTTCAAGCACAGTGACTCTACCCGAAATTACAACATCCAAAAAGGTTCATCTATTATTAACCACATTTTAGTTCCTCCCGGTGATACCTTTTCTTTTTTGGAATCTCTGGGCGAAGTCACCCTGGATCTTGGCTACAAAAAAGCCTATATCATTCGCCAGGGCAAAATCGAACTTGACGTCGGTGGCGGTGTTTGCCAGGTTTCCACCACTTTTTTCAGAGCCATGCTTAACTCCGGTGTTGATATCTTAGAACGCCGCCCCCACGCTTTCCGCGTTTCTTATTACGAAGAAGACAGTTCCCCCGGCTACGACGCCACCGTTTTTATCCCCAGTCCCGATCTAAAATTCAAAAACGACACCCCCGCTCATATCCTCATCCAAAGCGCCTTTGATGCCGTCAACAAAGTCCTAACCTACGAGTTTTATGGTACCTCCGATGGCCGTCAGGTGGACATTGGTAACTATAGAAAATGGGGCTGGCAGGCTCCCCCTCCTACCCGCTACATTGATGATCCCACTTTGCCCCCGGGGAAGTTAGTTCAAGAGGAACACGCCGTTGCCGGCATCAAAACCGCTTTTGATTGGACGGTCACCCGGGCAGGGGAGACATTACATCAACAAACCTTCCAAAGCAATTACGTTCCCTGGGCCGCCGTCTTCCGCCGCGGTCTCTAGTCTTCTCGCACACCTGCACACCTCCGGAGTGATATAGCTAGACACCTCGGGATTTTATAAATTAATGTTAAATTTAATCAATGCCTCGTCGCCAAATAATTCTAGCCAACGAAGAGATCTATCACGTTTTCAATAAAGGCGTCGCCGATCTCCCCATCTTTAGAGATCAGTACGACTATCGGCGAATCATCGAGCTGGTTAATTTTTATAGATTTCAAAAACCCCCTTCAAGATATTCTTTTTTTTCTCGTTTACCAAAAAACACAAAAAATGAAATATTATCAAAACTACAAAAAACTAATCAACAAGTAAAAATATTTGCTTTTGTTCTTATACCAAATCATTATCATTTTCAGTTAAAACAATTGACGGACAATGGAATTTCTAAATTCATGGGTAACTTACAAAATGCCTATGCTCGATTTTTCAACACCAGACACCATAAAACTGGTTCACTTTTTCAA
>CAZRAZ010000046.1:0-2316 GCA_964598275.1 uncultured Gammaproteobacteria bacterium
TCGGAGCCTTAGCCCAACCCTCAATCAAATCCCCCGGTCTCAACTTATACTTTCTTACCTGCATCGGCGCAATATAGGCATCCCGAGGACTTGGAGTAAATTTTGGCCGAACAAATCCATGCCCGTCACCATTAATATCCAAATAACCCTTAACCGATTCCACTCTTGGCTGCAATCCTCCCTGTACAAAGCTCCCTCCCCTATTTTCACTTACCGCCGGCACCGTCTCAACCATCTTCTTAACTTCAACTTTTTTAACCACCCGATTATTATTGTTTGGAACTTTTTTCTTCAACATCGAAAAATCATAAAAAAATAAATATTAAAAATTATCTGTGCTTAAATTTAGTATGGAAAAACCTTTTCCAGAAATGTGGAATGTTTGGGAAACTAAAAGTATTGTATGGGGCAATTTAACCTTTGTCAAATCCTTGTCAAACACACATAAAAACCCCCCTCGTTCTAACAAAAAAACAAAAACAAGATATTGCCTATTTTAAGGTCAAAATCAGAATAAAGAGTAGCAGACCTGCCCCCTCTGCTACTCTTAATACCAACCTTGACATTTCAAAGTAAATCTTCTATTTTAATAATTGAGAAAACATTGCTTACACGTGTTCCACCTGCTTTGAGAATATCGGTAACGATGTTTTCTTTTTTTGTTTCTTTAGGTTCGTTTTTTAAGGTAAAATTTAAAGCTGAAAGCGCAAAAATTTTGCCTTAAAACACAATCCCGAGCAAACGCGAGGGATAAAATTTCGCTTTTCTCACAGGCGTGGGATCAGTTCCATAAATTTTTAAGTTACATTACTATCAGTTTTCCCTGTAATCTCGCCATCCCCTTCAACTGTTTCGCTACCCATGCATCCTTGTTTTGCCTTTTAAACAAAACCATCAACTTTTTTATCAACTTCTTCATTGCCAAAATATACCACTCGCTTTTCCCCTTGTCTATATCCTATATAAAACAACCCTCTTAAAAATCCCTATCCCATATATAAAACTACAGTGAATTTCGAACCTAAAATCACTCCAAAATTATCTCTCTCAACATCCTGTGGATAACTAAACTCCAAAACAATAGCGACAAATTTATACGCGGATACAATTTTTTAAACCACAGCGAACGCGAACCGAAGGCCGTAGGTGCCGATGGTACATCGGCATGAGCCCGAAGGTAGCGAGGATTTAAAAAATTTGTATCAAGTTTAAATTTGAGGAAACATTACAGAAAAACACTATCGTCTATTTACAAATTCCCACCAAATCCTTCACTGTTTTCGCTACCACTACCTCTCTTCCCAATCCCTTTGCCTCACTTAATCTTCTTTCAAAAAACTTCACCTTTCTTACCTCCCCTATCAAACTCACCTCTCCCATCAACACTTTCTTTGTCGAAATCGTTTTATTTTTAGCCGAAGAATATATCGCCCCGATTATCGCCAAATCAGCCCCGGTGTCTGTGATTTTTACTCCCCCCATCACCGACACAAATACATCATCCTTATATAATGGTAGTCCCAAACTTTTTTGGGCCACCGCCAAAAGCATCTGTCCCCGATTATAATCAATTCCCACAAAGCCCCTTTTTGGCATCGGCGCAAAACTTTCTGTCACCAATGCCTGAATTTCCACCATCATCGGCCGACTTCCTTCCATTACCACCGTTATTGTTTTTCCCACTCCCGCTACTTCACTCGATACCAAATTAACTTCGTCACCCCTAACTTCAACCAAACCACCGCTTTCCATTCTAAACACTCCTACCTCATCGCTCGATCCAAAACGATTTTTGATTGCCCGCAAAATCCTCAACTCTCCGTTTTTCTCCCCCTCAAAATAAAGCACCACGTCTACCATATGTTCTAGTAGCTTCGGCCCGGCGATACTCCCCTCCTTGGTCACATGACCAACAATAAATATTGCTATCCCCAATCTTTTTGCCAATTCCACCAATTTAAAAGTGCAACTCTTCAATTGGCTAACCGACCCCGGCACTCCCGGCGTTTCTTCGTCTACCAACACCTGAATCGAGTCAACTACCATTATTTTGTATACTTTTTTTGTTCTTCCCAAAACCGCTTCAACATCTCCCAATAAATTAGTGCCTAAAATATCAAAATTTTTTTTATCCAAGCCTAATCTGCCCACTCTCAACCTTATTTGCTCCAAAGATTCTTCCCCCGTCACATACAAACCGCCTATCTTCCCCACCACTTGACTTAATAACGTACTCTTTCCCACTCCCGGCTCACCTGAAAAAAGCATCACCGCTCCCTGAACAATCCCTTTACCCAAAACCCTATCAAACTCCGA
>CAZRAZ010000046.1:2416-4155 GCA_964598275.1 uncultured Gammaproteobacteria bacterium
AAAGCATCACCGCTCCCTGAACAATCCCTTTACCCAAAACCCTATCAAACTCCGAAATTCCAGAAGAAAAGATAAGGTCACTTTTTTCAACCACAAATTTTTTCTCCCCCAAATTAATCACTGACACACCATCACTCCTCCGAGGTGACCCGTAGGCGGTACGTTCCGGAGGGTATGATGTGTTTCGAATTTCCTGCAAACTATTCCATTCCCCACAGGCCGAACATTGCCCGCTCCACTTTCCAAACTCATTTCCACAACTGTTGCACACAAACATTGTTTCTTTTTCTTTCGCCATTACTCATTATCCCACATCTAACTCCCGGCTTATTTATAAATCACCTTACTCTTATCCGTCATCACCAGTCCCAAAGAAATTTTTCTTCTCTCCACATCCACACTCTCTATATAAACCGGTACCTTGTCTCCTTCTTTAAAATCAATCCCTCCGGTTAGTTTTGAAATATGAATCAATCCCTCCACCCCCGGTTCCAATCTCACTAACGCCCCAAAACTCGCCAATCTCACTGCTTCTCCTTCCAATTCTTTATCTTTCCCATATTTCTTTTCAATCCCTTCCCATGGATCATTACTCAATCTTTTAACCGAAAATTGCAACCTCCCCTCATCTTTATTTATCAACTTAACCTTAATTTTCTGTTTCGTCTTATACATTGCCGTTACATCCCCCACCTTCTCCCAGGAAATTTCAGAAATATGTACCAAACCTTCCAAAGTCAAACTACCTTTTACAATCCTCACAAATACTCCAAACGGCTCCACTCTAGTCACTTCAGCCTCAAATACTTCTCCGCTCTTCAAAGAATCAATCACATTGCTCTCTTCTCCCACCTTATCAGGTTCAGACACCAATCTCTCCGAAAATACCAATCTGTTTTTATCTTTATCCACCTCTAAAACTTTTACTTTTACCTTCTTTCCCAACATTCTCTCCGGACTCCCATCATACTTTTCCCCAATCTGACTGCCGGGAATAAATCCAAAAAAACCAAAAGGCGCAATCACCACCGCTCCGCCTCTATTTAATTCTTTGGCAAAAACAGTTACTTCTCCCCCGTTTTTGGCTTTTTCATCAAAAAAGTTCCAACCATAGCCGGAAGCCGCCCCTCTAATCGACACCAAAATTTCCCCTCTGTCGTTTTCCGGAATCTTTACATTCACTTCAATTTCGTCTCCCACCTTCAAGTCAGCCACATAATCTTTTACAAACTCCAGCTCCTTTCCTCCCACCATCGCATCAGTTTTACCCCCAACATCAATATAAATTGCCTTATTTTTTATCGAAGTAATCTTGCCTTTAACATTTTCTCCTTTCTGAAAACCAATCGAACCTGCTTCCTCCAAACCAAGCAAATCAGCCATCGTCAAATCAGCTGTTTTTGTCTTTTTTTCCTCCTTTTTTATCACCTTTCCATTTTTTGGGGAAATCTCCTTCTTTTCTTCCCTCTTTATTTTTTTTGACATTTTGAAACTCGTCCGCCTCCGGCGGAATAAAAAACCCCTATTCAGGGGTCAATTTTAGGATTTTTCAGAACGCCTGCCCTGTTTGACAGGGTTTATCCCGTCTGCGGGATATTACGTTCCCCTAAATTAACAAATAATAAAAATATTTTTTAATTTTAAATCAGAACGTCATCCCGACTTTACGTCGGGAGATACGTTCCAATCCAAAGAATCAACCGTTGATTTTTCGATTCTGGCCACGACCTATCTTCAGT
>CAZRAZ010000047.1:0-3866 GCA_964598275.1 uncultured Gammaproteobacteria bacterium
GGTGAGTCACTCCTCCGGGGTGACCCGAAGGGGCTCCCCGGACGGTGTGACGATTGGTTTGACTCCTCGGACGGTGTGACAACCGGCAAATTCACTCTTAACCGCCACCTCGACACTCTGCCCCTCATCAATCGTCAACTTACTTCTTGGCAAGATTACGCCAATCGCAACTCAAATTTTAAATATCATCCCGGCGCTTACATCATGTCCGGCCACGATTGCTGGTGGGGCAAATGCACCTTCTGTTCTTGGACCACCCTCTTTCCTCATAGCTCTTACCGTCGTTTCACAGTCGCCCACGCTATTGCCGAAATCGAAAATCTTATTAGTCTCGGCGCCAAAGAAATTTTTGACGATTCCGGCACTTTGCCAACAGGGGACTGGCTAAAAAACTTTTGTCTTCAAATAATTGATAAAAATCTAAATAAAAAATGCCATTTTGGTTGCAATATGCGCTTTGGCGCTCTTTCCCAAAAAGACTATCAGTTAATGGCCAAAGCCGGTTTTCGCTTAATTCTTTTCGGCTTGGAATCAGCCAACCCCAAAACTTTAAAAAGAATCAACAAAAACATCGATCCCTCCAGTATCACCGATGAACTTAACTGGGCCAAAAAAGCCGGTCTGGAGCCTCACATTACTGTCATGATCGGCTACCCCTGGGAAACCCTTGCCGATGCTCAAAAAACCCTCAATTTCGCCCGTAACTTATTCAAACAAAATCTTGTCAGCAGTCTCCAAGCTACCCGCATCATTCCTTACCCCGGCACTCCTCTCTTTACCTACTGTCAAAAAAACCATTTGCTCCTCACCCAAAACTGGTCCGACTACGATATGTCCCGCCCCATTATCAAAAGCCCAATTTCAGCTCAAACACAGCAACAATTGATAAAAGATCTTTTTAAGGGTGTCATCACCCCCAAGTTTTTACTTAACCAAATCATTTCTATTCGCCATCCGGCCGATCTAAAACATTTACTAAACTACGCCATTAAGTTTATAAAAAAACTTAAAGATTTCAATTAAAAAAACATGGAATCAGCCTACGATTGGATACAATTATTAAAAACGTATAAAACCGCAGTTAATCAAAACAATCTGGTTATAGAAATCGGCGCCAGCAACAAGAAAAGAACCAAACAATTGGCAAAATATTGCCAAAAATTAACCGGCGTTGAATATTACAAAAAAAGAATCCTAAAAAGTTTTGATAATATAAAATACGTCCAAGGAGATTGGCAAAACTTAAAAAAGATTAAGTCTGACTCTTTTGATATTCTTGTAAGCAGCCACACCATAGAACACATAAAAAATGATTTAAAAGCCATAAACGAAACCTACCGAGTTCTAAAAACACCTGGTGTTGCTCTAATCACCACCCCAAATAGAAACAGGCTGATTAGAGTTCTTGTCGAATTTTTCACCGGTAAAAGAAAATTTCCCCACCACGAACACCAACGGGAATATTCTTATCATGATCTCCAAATCTTATTATCAAAATCAAATTTCAAAAACTATCAAATTATTCCCCTTGCTTTCGGTATCCATGCTTGGAAAATTAAACTTTATTCTAAAAAGATACCAAAAAAAAATGAAAAATATGCTTGTTACTGGCTAATAAAACTCAAAAAATGATAAACAAAGTTTCCATCATCATCCCCACCCTCAATTCGGAAAAGGTTCTGTCCTCCTGTTTACAATCGATAGCCAGACAAGACTACCCCAAATCAAAAATTGAAATCATCATTGTCGACGGTGGCTCTACCGACAACACTCTAAAAATTGCCCAAAAATACAATTGTCACATCATCAACAATCCTTTAAAAACCGGTGAAGCCGGTAAAGCCATTGGTCTCAAAAACGCCACCGGCTGCTTTTTTGCCCTCATTGATTCCGACAATATCCTGCCAAGCATTTTTTGGCTTAAACAAATGATTCAACCTTTACTTGACCAACCCCAAGCCATCGGTTCCGAACCGCTCTCCTTCACCTACCGTTCTCAAGCCGGCTTTATCGAGCGTTACTCTGCTCTCATCGGCGCCAATGATCCTTACGCCTTTGTTTCTGGTATTTCCGATCGCCTCAATCATCTTGATGGTCGATGGACTCATCTACCCATTAACCAAACCGATTACAAAAACTATCTTCTTCTCAACCTTGACCCTCAACAAATCTTACCCACCATCGGCGCCAACGGCACCGTTTTTAAAGCTTCCTTTCTCAAAAAACAAGCCACAAAAGACTACTTTTTTGACATCGATATTCTTTCCCAACTCCAAAAACCCTTCCTTTTTGTTAAAACCAAAAACTCCATCATTCACACTTTCTGTGAATCTTCAGTCAAAAAATTTGTCAACAAACAACGTCGTCGTTTAATTGATTATTATCATTATTTACCCCATCGCCACTATCGTTGGCAACAAAATCAAACAAAAAATAATTTCAATTTTATTTTTCACACCGTTTTCATCTCACCAATTCTTGCCTTAATCGGTTTTATCAAAAAACCGGATCCGGCCTGGTTTTTTCACCCTCTGGCTTGCTGGCTAACTCTTTACCTCTACAGTTACATCGCCCTCAAACACCGTCTTGGTCTATTAAAATCGCTCAACCGCTCAACATGGCAACAATAGACATCTTAATCCCCACTTACAACGGTCAAAAAGTCGTTACCGCCACCCTCAAAAGCATTCTTTCTCAAAACTACAAAGATTTTAATATCATCATTTGCGACGATGCTTCCACCGATGACACCCTAAACACCATCAAAAAAATAAAAAACAAAAGAATCATCGTCAAACAGCACACCCACAATCTTGGCTATCCCAAAAATCTCGAAAGGGGACGGCATTATTGTCATTCGCCATTATTATTTCTCATGGGACAAGATGATATTCTGGCCAAAAACTGTCTAAAAATCTACGTTAATTTATTCAAACAATATCCCCAAATCGGTGCCATCACCCGCCCCTATTTTTGGTTCAATCAAAACATTTGTATACCTATTCGGGCCAAGAAACAACTAAATCCGCAAAAAAACGAAATCATAAATATCACTGCCGCCTCCAAAAAAGTTATTTCTGTCTTTGATACTCTGGATCAACTTTCCGGCCTTGCCTACCGCGCTAAATTTTTCGACACCCCCTTTCATCCTGATATTTTTCCCTGCCATATTTACCCCTTTGCCTCCATTTTTCTTAAACACCCGATCGTTTTTCTAAAAGATTACACCATCGCCGTCAGAATTGAATCCAGTCAAAGCCGTCATCTTTCGTCCATTTACACTAAATCTCCTCTCCTTTCCTGGTACCAAATGATCAACCATATTTTTCTCTCCAAACCAAATATAAAAAAATACTTAATCGAGGATTTTGTCGCTAAAAACTATGTTGGTCTTTTGCAAATAAAAAATTATTCCACCTACTCCAACTTAATCAGAGAAATTTTATATCTGATAAAATTCCGATCTCAAAATCTCTTATCCCTTTCCTTTTGGGCCTTTTCTCTCCTTTCACTTCTAACCCCGCCGATTCTTCTTATTCCCTTAATCTCCTGGTACAAAAAACAGCTCTATGCCAAAACCTTAACCGGCATTCAATTCGAATATGAACTTTGATACTCTCCAAAAATACTTAGCCTGTCCCGTCTGTCAACACCAAACCCTCATTTTCCAAAAAACCGCCTTTTTCTGTCCTCACTGCCGCCAACATTATCCAATTATAAACAACATCCCCATCCTTACCCCTCCCCAAATTGATAAACAAGAAAAAGACCAAATTCAAATTTTTAATCACTACTATCAACATCCCCCAAAACCGGCCCTCTGGCAACAAAGCATGCTCAAAAGAATTTTTCACCAACCCTTTCTA
>CAZRAZ010000048.1:0-3849 GCA_964598275.1 uncultured Gammaproteobacteria bacterium
AGGTGGAGATAAAAAAGAGAGTTAATTTTGGCCCTGGTTTCCAGATCGTGATAGAAGGCAAAGGAGGCAGTTAAGCGGGGATTGCATTCTTGTAAGTAAACTTGGTTTTGATGAAGAATAAAATCAAGACCAAAAAAACCGTTGTAGCCCTTTTTTTGGAGAATGAGAGCAAATTTTTGAGTTATTTTTTTGACTTGGTTTTGAATTGCAGAAGAAGCGAGACTTGGCCAACGGCGGCCGACGGTGGCCAGGGGGTTTTTGGTTAAAGGGGCAAGGCCGGTGATTTGATCGGCGACAGGGCTTTGGATTAGGCCGAGAGCGCCAAGACAGCAGTTGTTGATGAGAGTAGAAGAGGGATTTAAAAAGGGTGAAAATTTGACCGGAGTAAGTGACGGGATTTTATCTTTGACGTTGGACCATGAAGGTGACAGATAAGTGCTTTTGCCGGCCCAACCGGTTTTGGTTTGGATAACAAGAGTATCAAACTTTTTTTGGTAAGTTTGGTAATTTTTTTGGTTAAAAATCGCGATAGCAAAGGGAGGATGAGGCAGGCGGTGTTTTTGGCAAAGACGGGCAAACATAAGTTTATCTTCCAGATTTCTGGCTAATTTGGCGGGGTTGGCAGCTAAAAGCCAATGGTGTTGGCGGCAGAGAAATTCAATTTTGGCAGATGGTTTGAAGGGAATAATGACGGCTTTGTGGCCGTTTTGATTACAAGTTTGTTGGATAAATTTAATAGTTGAAGGAGCGGAGAGAAGTTGACCACTGTTTTTGAGACGGTTGGATTGAATTAAATAAAAGTTTTTTAAGTTTTTTGGCTTGATGGCCAGAAAAGAATCGACTGATAAGAAAAAGAAAGTGTAAGGACTGGCGTTTAGAATTTTTTCCAGATTCATTTCTCGTTTCACTTCGGAACCTTCGGTCTATTGATGCCGGTAACTAATATTAAGGGATATTGACCAAAGTCCATGTTTTGTTTCTGGGCCTTGCGGAAGCCCGCTACGGCCAAGGCGGTTTCGGCAGAGGCGTTGATTTGGTTTTGACTAAGAAAGGGAAGATTGTCCAAGACGTCTTGGTTTTGGACAACCAAAGCAGAACCGTGACTTTTTTTAATAGCAGCGATAATTTTGTTTTTTAAGGGTAGAGAGCGGATGGAAAGAGAGGTGGTAAGAGTAGTGTTTTCTGGGGTGAAATCTTGATCAAAGTAAGAGGCAACGGGGCAACGGTTGGCCGGTTGAACAGCAAAAATTTTGGTTTGGGGGGGAAGTGCGGCGGACAAACCCAAAAGAGTGGTGCCACTGCCAACGGGAATAAAAATACTGCTGACTTGGGGTAGTTGGTGGACAATTTCTAAGCCGATTTGGCGGTAGCCTTCCAGAGCTTTGGGGTCAAGAGATTGGCGGAGATTGTAGCTGTGATTTCTTTTGGCTTGGCGAAAAGCGAAGCTGATGGGTTTTGGGGAAAAGATGATTTGGGCCTGGAGGGCGCGAAGATAAGCGATTTTTTTGGGGTCGGTTTTGGGAGAGAGAAAAATAGTCAGATTGATGTGGGCAAGGCGGCAAAAGTGGAGGGCGGAAATGGCGGCATTGCCGGAAGAGGAGATGACGGCAGAGGTGTATTTTTGGTCAAGGGCAGATTTGACTTGGAGACTGACAGCCCGATCTTTGGCTGAACCAGTGGTATTTTGATCTTCGCGCTTGAAATAGAGATTGGCTATTTTGTCTAGGGCGGTGGTTGGCATATAATATTGTAGCTTGTTTACTATTTTAAAGCTAATTTATAAATATGGCAAAAGAAAAAAAATGTAAGTGCCCTGACTGTGGAGCAGAGATGGCGATAAAGGCTGATGCTGAAGCGGGAGATATTTTGGAATGCGGCGAGTGTGGAACGGAGGTAGAAATACTGTCTTTATCTCCGCTTAAAGTGGAGGAATTGTTGGAGGAGAAATAAGGCATTTTAAACGGTGGAGGGAAGATTTGGGGGGTAAAGGTAAAGGGATAAGGCTAATCTTGACTCCACGCCTTCGGCGGCTACTATCGACAACTTTTAAACCTTTGGTGGTTTTTTTGATGACAAACATGACATGGCGGCCGTAAAGACTACGGATTAAATCGCCGGGCAGAATTTGATCCAGGGCAATCGGAATGGCATTTGGTAGAGAAGTCAAAAGATGGGCGGATAAACGGCGAGGGCTGGTTTTACCTTCGGCGCCAATCAGTTTAAAACGAATGCTTTGATGATGGCTTTGTTGGTAGAGAAAATCCAAAAGATGGTAGACAAGACCGGAACAGTCGATGCCGATATGGTGTTTTTTTTGAAAATTATAAAGTTGTCGGGAGGTAAGAGCAGAAAGTTTGACGTTTTCTTTTTTGGCCAAACGGGCGGTGTATTTTTGAACTTGTTGCCAATTACCTTTGCTAACTTGGACAGCTAGGCGCTGATGGGGATTTTTGGGAAAGTTAATAAAGTAGGGAATATTTAGATAATGAGCGATTTCTTGTTCTAGATTTTTTTTTAATTTAATCCTATCCATAGTCCAAAAACAGCCAAAATAATGCCGGAGAGCCAGAAACGGAAAACGATTTTCGGTTCGGGCCAGCCACGTTGTTGAAGAGTAAGGTGAAGCGGGGCAGCGGGTAAGATTTTGCGGTGGAAATATTTTTTGCTTAAAATTTGAAGAGCGCTGCTACTGCCTTCGATGATAAAAGGCAGACCGATAATAATGAGAGGGACTACTCTACCGAGTAGCATAGCGATAACGGCAAAGGTGGCCCCAAAGGAAAGGGAGCCAACATCGCCCAGCCAGATTCTGGCGGGGAAGATATTAAAATAAAGAAAGGCAATTAGAGAACCCAGCCACAGAGAGATAAAAAGAGAGATGGGGGTGTCAAAGGAACTGTGGGCCAAAAACCAGAAAGCGACCAGAGAAATCATCAGAAGTCCACAGGCAAGACCATCCAGGCCGTCGGTGATATTGAAAAAATTGGCAAAAAGAACAATAAAACTGGCGGAAACAAGGATAAAAAAAGGACCCAGGTTAACCGCGCCCAAAAAGGGAAGGTAAATAAAGTTGGTATTGAGGTGAAAATAGATTAAACAAGAGACAATTAGGGCGATAAAAATTTGTAAGAAAAGTTTTTGCCTCATTCTCAACCCAAAAAAGCCGGTTTTTTTGAAGTTGAAAAACTTGAGAACGTCGTCGTAAAGACCAAGCAGACCGAAACTTAGAAAGGTGATAAAAATAATTTCGATTTCACGATTGATTTGGTAGTTGCTGGAAATAAAAACTTGAGAAAATTTGAGCAGAGGTAAAAGCAGGGCAAAAAGACAGGTAACGGTAAAAATGATCAGCAATCCCCCACCAATGGGAGTGCCGACTTTACTTTGATGAAATTTATTAAAAATGGGAGTGAGTTTGTTTTGAAAATCTTTGGTCTGATCCTGTTTCTGTCTTTGGAATTTTAAACGATAGAGAAGATTGATGAAAGGAATAACCAAAATGCTGCAAGTGATAAAAGAAAAAAGAAGCAGGCCAAGGTAAAGGTGAGTCATGATTTTAAGTATATATTATTTTGGCAATGATGGAGACTTTCGGGTTTTGGTTTTGATATATTTTATGTCAGCGCCGAGGTAGCAAAGTCTTTGAGCCAAGTTTTCGTAACCCCGTTCGATAGACTCAACTCCTCTGATGGTGCTGATGCCGTTGGCGGTTAGAGCGGCTAAGGTTAAACAGGCGCCGGAGCGAAGGTCGTTAACGTCAAAATTAGCCGGTTTAAGTTGACTGGGGCCGTAAATTTTGGCGGCGTGAAAATAATCGGGCTGATCGCTTTCGGAGTTAAAAAAATAATA
>CAZRAZ010000049.1:0-3793 GCA_964598275.1 uncultured Gammaproteobacteria bacterium
CTTGTCGAAGGGCTACCTTTGAAAAACAGTTCGAATTTTTTCGTAAAGAGACCGCAGATCGTGAAGAGAAAGAGGTGCGCTCGCCGCGGGGGCGGGCGCGGCGAGCGCATTAAAGCCTCGCAACGGGGAAAATTCGAGACGGCGACCGAAAGAATAAGAAGTAAAAGAAAATGCAAAAATTTTATGAAAACGAAAACTATGATCAAATATTTTATTTACTGCAGAAAATCTACCGATGAAGCGGATAGACAGGTTTTGTCTATAGAATCTCAAATTTCGGAACTGAAAGAATTCGCCAGAAAAGAAAATCTAGAAATTGTGGGTTTCTTTACCGAAGCAAAAACTGCCAAAAAACCGGGGAGAGAAAAGTTTGAGCAAATGCTCAAACTTATTGAGAAGGGCGAAGCGAACGGAATCCTTTCTTGGCACGCGGATAGGCTTGCCAGAAATTCAGTTGACGGCGGAAAAATCATCTACTTGCTCGATACCGGCAAACTTCAATCACTAAAATTTCCCACTCTTTGGTTTGAAAACACGCCGCAGGGAAAATTTATGCTTTCAATCGCGTTTGGCCAATCAAAATATTACATCGACAACCTAAGCGAAAATGTAAAACGAGGGATACGGCAAAAATTACGAAACGGCGTTTATCCCAACAAAGCACCCATTGGCTATCTTAACGAACCAAGAAAAAGATCGATAGAGGTTGATCCAAAAACTGGCCGATTAGTGCGAAAAGCGTTTTCGCTTTTCGCAACTGGTAAATACAGTTATGTAGATATTGATCGTTTCTTTTTTGAACACGGAATTAAAAACTCAACTAACAAATATTTACGGATGGATAAAATCAGAAATATGTTGCGTAGCCCTTTTTATTACGGAGTTTTTGAATTTGCCGGGGAAACATATCAGGGAACTCATAAACCAATAATCTCAAAAACTTTGTTTGATAAATGCCAAGAGGTTATCAAACGAAAATCAAAAACTCACATTAACCATAAAGACGAATTCTGGTTTTTGGGACTGGCGAAATGCAAAGAATGCAATTCGGCGATCACCGCCGAAAAACATTTCAAATTTTACCCAAAAACCAGAGGCAAAGTCAGATACGATTATTACCGCTGCGGTAAGAAGCATGGATATTGCTCACAAAAATATGTTTCCGGCGGAGAATTTGAAAAACAAATAGGAGAAATTTTGTTTCGTCATTCACTCCATGAGTTAAATGCAAAGCAGATGTTGAACTGGTTACACGCTGATGAAATAAACGAGAAGAAAACCGCAGAAAACAAAATTTCTCTTCTAAAACCTCAACTTTCCAATGTCGAGCAGAAGCTCGACAGATTGTTGACTGGATATTTGGATCAAGTCATCGAAACTAACGAATACCAAACGGCAAAGAAAAAATTGATCGAAGAAAAAACAAATTTTGAGGAGCAAATTTCAAGTTTTGAAAAAAACCAGTTTCTTTGGGTCGAACTAGTCAGAGATTTTATAAATAGTGCGCTGGAAGCGCACAAAATCGCGCGCGCAAAAAATAATGGCGAAGAATTATTATTCTTCGCCAAAAAAGTCGGTTCGAACTACTTCTTATCCGGTCGCCGTCTCGAATTTTCCCCGTTGCGAGGCTTTAATGCGCTCGCCGCGCCCGCCCCCGCGGCGAGCGCACCTCTTTCTCTTCACGATCTGCGGGCCCTATGGGATTCGAACCCACGATCTTCCGCGTGACAGGCGGATGTGCTAGACCGCTGCACCAAGGGCCCAATTGTCCTGATAATATACCACAAAAGAGCTATAATTTAAGCAAAATGTTGCTACCCAAAGATTTTTCCAACCAGTCCGTCTCCCGATTTTTAACCGACATCGCCACTCTCTACATTATCAAAAAGAAAAACCTCTTTCGCATCAAAGCCTACCAAGAAGCCGCCGAATCCGTCATCAACTACCCCAAACCCATTTATCAAATCTGGCAAAAAGATAAAAAACTCCTCGACAATATTCCCGGCATCGGCCCCTCCATTCTTGCCAAAATCGACTATCTTTTTACCCACAAAAAACTTCATCCCCACCTCAAAAAAATTCTCAAAAACATCCACCCTGCCGTTTTTGCTTTCACCAGAATTGACGGCATCGGCCCAAAAATCGCCTATAAATTGACCAAAAAACTTAAATTTCCCCAAAATCTCTCCGCCGCCTTCAGAAAACTGATTTTTTATGCCCAAAAAGGCCGTTTGGCCCTCATCCCCGGTTTTGGCCAAAAATCAGAACAGTTAATTTTAAAAAACACCCAAAATTACCTCGATCAAATTACCAGAATTCCCCTAAAAACCGCCCAGAAATACTCCAAAGATGTTATTGATTACCTTCAGCAAAAATTTCCCCAAACTAAATTTTATCCTCTGGGCTCTTTAAGACGGGCAAGTTCCACTGTCGGCGATATCGACATTGCCGCTCAAAGCCAACAGGCTGCCGCCATTCTCAATCATTTTGTCAAATATCCCCAGTCAAAAAAAACCATCACTCATGGTCCCAAAAAGGCTTCCATCAAAACCAAAAATAATGTTCATATTGATCTTACGGTCCAACCGTCAAAAACTTTCGGTTCTCTTCTTCAGCATTTTACCGGTTCAAAACAACACAATATTATTTTGCGAAAATACGCCCAAAACCTCGGTTACAGCTTATCCGAATACGGCATAAAAAACATAAAAACCGGTAAAATCCATACTTTCTCAAACGAAAAGGATTTTTATAATTTTCTCAAACTTTGTTTTATTAAACCAAAGGATAGAGTAGGGGATCAGGAAATAAAAAAGGCCCAAAAATGCTATACTAAATCATTAAATATTAATTTAAAAACCTAAATGTTTACCATCCCGCTTATCATCCTTGCCGTCATCGTTATTTTTGTTTTTTCTTTCTATAACCGCCTAAAAACCATGCAGGTAAGGATCAGGGCCTCAATCCAGGAAATCGGCAACCAGCTCAAACTGCAGGCCAGTGTTATCCCCAACCTGATCACCATGGTCGGAAACTACACCAAGCACGAAAAAGGCATCTACGAAGATCTTACTTCAGCCCGAAAATCAATTGAACAAGCTAATCAGTCAAGCCGGGCCGAAGACATAAAAAGCTCTCAAGAAATGGTTAGCAAAGCTCTCGGTTCATTAAGAATTGTGGTCGAAAGCAACCCCGAACTAAAAGCCGCTCCCTTATTTTCCGAAGCCATGGCTAAAATCGAAAACGCCGCCGAAGACGTTAGCTATGCCAGAAGAACCCTCATCGATCTTACCGCCGACTACAACACTGCCATCAGCACCATCCCCGGCATTTGGCTGGCCCCCACTTTCAATTTCAAACCGGAAAAGGGTCTTGACACTCCGAATAGTGGTGAGCATCTGACCGTTTCCGACCAAGAGCTCAAAACCCCCCAAGTAAAACCAAATTAGTCTATGCTCAATGTTTACGAACAGGTTTCTCAAAACAAATATCGCTCCTTTTTGATCATTATTCTCTTTGGTCTCTTTATCAGTTTTGTTTTTTACCTCATCTTCAACGACACCCGGTTTGGTCCTTCTTTTCTTATCTACGCTCTGCCAATTTCTGCTCTTTCCTCTTTTGCCAGTTTTTATTTTGGTGATCAAATTGTTCTTAGTCTCAATCGCGCTCGACCTGCCGATAAAAAAGAATTTTACGATTTTTATACCGTCACCCGCCACCTTTCAGAAGTCAATCAAACCCCGGTTCCCAAAATCTACGTCATCGACAGTCCGGCTCTAAACGCTTTTGCCAC
>CAZRAZ010000050.1:0-3654 GCA_964598275.1 uncultured Gammaproteobacteria bacterium
CAAGTCGTTTTTAGCAATTTGGATTGAATTTTTTATGTCTTTTTTTGACTCGGGATTGATGGGTATATAAGTGTTGATGCAATTGGTGCCGGCATTAATGGCGGTTTGAATATCACGTAAATTGCATCTGACATGAGTAGCAATTTTGGTTTTTAGTTTTAGCTTAAAAATATCTTTGACAAGTTGTCCCAGAACCGGAGAAGAGGCGGGGTGATTTAGTTCAAGATAATCAATACCGAGTAAATTAACCAATCGAGTGTGATCAATTGAGACTTGAGGGGTTAGATGGGCGCCTTCGGATTGACGACCCTCTCTTTGGGTGGTGTCGGAAAAGGAAATTTGATCGAGGATATCGGTTAGCTTGGTCTTTGACATAGTTAGACAGGATGAAGCCCGGGAAATTCTAATGATTGGGTTTCTTTAAAACCAAACATAAGGTTCATGCATTGGACGGCGTTGCCGGCAGTGCCTTTAACCAAGTTATCAATGGCACCGATAATAACCAAGCGGTGATTATAAGGATCTATTTCAAAACCAACGTCACAATAGTTGGTGCCCTGAAGAATTTTGGGCTCGGGAAAACGATAAAGTCCTTGTTTTTGTTTAACGATTCTAATAAAAGGTTGGTTTTGATATTCCTTTCTTAGAGCCTGCCAAACGTCTTTTTCGGTAATATCCTTGTTTAGAAAAGTGTGGATGGTGACAAGAATGCCTCTAACCATATCAATAGCAGTGGCAGAAATATTAACCGAAACGTTCTGGCCAAACTCATTTAAGACTTGTTCTATTTCAGCGGTATGGCGATGACCAACCGGTTTGTAGGATCTGACTACACCAGCTCTTTCCGGATGGTGGGAGGAGGCACTGACTTTGTTGCCCGACTGGGAACTGCCCATTTTGGCGTCAATAATAATAGAATCGGTTTTGATTAAATTATTCTTAATAAAAGGATAAAGACTTAGAATGGAAACAATGGCTTCGCAACCAGGACCGGCGACAAAATTGGTGTTTTTAATTTGATGCGGATAGATTTCGGGGATGCCGTAAACAAATTTGGCCAACAGTTGAGGGGCAAGATGAGGGGTTTTGTAAAAGTTTTGCCATACTTTTGGATCGTGAAGCCGAAAGTCAGCTCCGAGGTCGATAATTTTGGGGGCAATTTTTTGGAATTTTTCAATTTGGGTCATGGACACACCGTTGGGCAGAGCTAAAAAGAGAAGATCGCAGGGTTCTAAATCCTTAAGATGACAAAAATTTAGAAAGCAAACACTCCTTAGGTTGGGGTGGATTAAATTGATCGGTTGGCCGGCAAATCTTTGGCTGGTAACTTGATTGATGACAATTTTTGGATGACCCAAAAGAAGACGAATTAATTCCCCTCCCCCGTAACCTGAACCACCAACGATAGAAACTTTAATCATTTATTTGCTTTAAACAATAATCAACAATGGTCTCTGAAATACTGACTCCGGTGGGAATTTCGGAATTTTTAAATTCCATGGTGTGGTTGATTTCATTAATTGTCAGGCCAGAGTCTGTCTCAAAAACGTCAATGGCTAAAATTCCCCCACCAACGGCTTGGGCGGCTTGTTGGGAAATGTGATCCAAGTCTGGAGTGACAGGGCAATTACTGGCTTGACCGCCAAGAGCGGTATTGGTGATCCAGTGGCTGGAAGTTCTGTAAATGGCACAGATTGTTTTTTCCCCAACTACAAAGGATCGAATGTCCCGACCGGGTTTTTTGATGTATTGCTGGAGGTAAAAAACTTTTTGTTGAGGAGAACCGAGAACATTTTTATGTTCAATAACCGCTTCAAGGGCATCAACATCATTGATTTTGGCTAAAAGGCGGCCCCAAGAACCGATAACCGGCTTGACAACAACAGGGAAACCACCCAGTTGATCGACCGCTTGTTTGGCTTGGTTAATGTCAAAAACCAGAGCAAATTTGGGAGTAGGAACACTGGCATTGTGTAGAGCCTGAGAAGTGAGAAATTTGTCTTCACAGATAACAGCCGTACCGGCATTGTTTAAGACAGGAATACCTAAAGACTCTAAAAAGCGAGTGGCATAGAGGCCTTTGGTGGAAGAAACTGATCTAATAAGAGCAAGGTCGAAATTGACCTGAAAGGAGCGGGGGTCAAAGATTTGTTTTCTAATATCGATTAGACTGACCTCAACTTGGCGGTGACGAGCGGCAGCAATGATAAGTTTTTCTTCAGCTCTAATGGTGGAGTGAAACAATCCAATGGTTGGCATGTTTTTTATTGCCCCCAATCTTCCTCGACTTCGGGGGCCTGACTAAGACCGGCAACACCGTTGGCAAGAGAATCGATAACAAGTCGCGACTGACAATCCGGACAGTTAATGATTTCTGACTCTTCAGGATTTTGAGGCAGACTAACGGGGGCATCACATACGGGACAAGTGAGAGTTCGATTGGACATAAAAAGTTTTAATTATTAATTGATGTAATTTTAATGATAAGTTAATAAATGTCAAAAATTTAATAAAATTTGACAAATTTACTATAGTTTGTTAAATTTTATTGTGATGACAGTAGCAACAGCAGTAGAGAGAGTGATCAAAAAACAGCCTTATATAGAAGAGGCGTTGACGGAGGGAATAATAAATTTGTCGGCTTTGGCAAGATTGATATTGCCGAAAGTAAGGGTTATAACTTTTAAAAAAGTACAAAAAGGGGCGGTGTTAATGGCCTTAAAAAGAATGCCAAAGGCGGTAAAAACAGCATCAAGGGTAGAAAAGATTTTGAAAGAGAAGCGGGATTTGATAGTGAGATCTAATTTGGTGGAGTTCGTAATTTTAAATTCTAACTTTTCGACAGAAAAACATAGAAAGATTATTGAGGAAGCGGGTAAACAGGATAAATATTTTTTGACAGTAACACAAGGAGTGTTTGAAACATCAATAATTGCCAGTCTTGATTTGGAAGAAAAAATTAAAAATATTTTGGGGACAAAAGAACTGGTGTTGACAATAGGAGACTTATCCTCTATTACTATTTATCTGTCGAAAAGGAATATTTTGACTCCGGGGGTTTATTACTCGATACTAAAAATTTTGGCATGGGAAGGGGTGAATGTGGTGGAAGTGGTATCTACCTCTTCGGAGTTTACAATTATATTAGAAGACAAAGAGGTGGAAAGGGCATTTTCTTTGCTAAAGAATATTTCGACATAAATTAAAAGCGGTGTAAAGATAATTTGTGATGTTATACTGATTTTAATAAATGAACGAAAGATTAGGCATCTTGATTTCGGGGGGAGGAACAACAATGGAGGCAGTGGTAATGGCTTGTCAAAGAAAAAGGCTGAATTTAAATCCGGTGATAGTGGTTTCTAGCAGAGATGATGCGGGTGGAATTGAAAAAGCAAGGGCTTTGAGAATTGAAACTGTGGTAGTAAGACCGGAACGTTATAGGATAAGAGAGGAATTCGGAGAAGAACTTCTGGCAGTAATGGAAAAATATGGGGTGGAGATATTGTCCCAAAATGGTTGGCTGCCTTTGACTCCAGGAAATGTGGTTGAAAAATATTGGGGACGAATGATTAACCAGCACCCGGGGCCACTTGATCCCAGTAGACCGGATTTTGGAGGGAAGGGTATGTATGGATCGAGAGTAAGTTGTGCCCG
>CAZRAZ010000051.1:0-3293 GCA_964598275.1 uncultured Gammaproteobacteria bacterium
CCCGGACTGCCGGCAACGTTTAATTTCGGGAAAATCATTTTGAAAATTGCTGAGTTTCCGGCTACGGTTTGGGCCCAGATTTCATCGGCAAGGGGGGTACCGACATTGATTTTTGAGGTAAAAACAGCAATTTTTGTGCAAGTGGGAGGGCTGACAATTATTCTTCCACTGACAGGGTCCGTATAATAATAGAAAGTGCAGGTAAATTTGGCGGTGTAGGAAAATCTTCCCCAGGATAATTCCTTGTAGTCTTCGGGATACGGATCAAGTTTGTCCCCAGGATTGCTCCGGACATCAAGAATTTTACAACCGGGGCCTATTTCGGGGGGTTCGGTATAGCCGAGATTTTGGTCGGTGCCGCTTTGGGGAACGAAAGTGGACTGTAAAGTTGAGGAAAGCTCTAAGTTCTCCTGCATGTGGGCAAAGTGAAGGGGAGTATTATTTTCCAAGGCCTCAACCCAGTTACCCGAATGGGCAGGAACATTTATTTCAAAAATAGGATCAACCACTTCGACATCTCCGCCTGATTTTTCCGGTTTTTTAACATTTAAATTGCCAACCCTATCCTCGGTTGAGGAAAAAGGAATATAGGGGTATAAATTCGAATAATAGTCGGTGTATCCGGGATCATTAAAACACAGCATTACTTCGAAAACGCCGAAGGGAATGCGTAAACACCGATCCCCCCGCCACTTTCTGTAGTCGGCGTAATAATCTTTATAATCAGGATAATCCTCTCTTTTGGGCGGAGTGTGACCTTGCCAATCCGTAAGTCTTCGTTTCTCTCTTGCGGTGAGATCTAGAAGCCAGTCAAAAAGGGGAATTCCTGTTATTTTACAGGGGCCTGGAAAAGCACCTATCTGGCCAAAAACAGTATTAAGTCCCCAAGTGCACCCGACAATTTGGTTATGACGTACGATGCCAGCGTCGGTGACCTGTTTTTCTCTTGTTGCTGCAGCCTTGGCTATGCCAGCCACGACAGTAACAGCGGCATTATCTTGAATTCTTTGGGGAAGAAGTTTTCTGATCGGTCCGGAGAAATTGATGATTTTGGCAATATCAATCGGGTCATTCCATTTCAGAAAAGCATATTCAGCCCGGTTGATAACCCCATTAAGATACCAGCTAACGTACTCATTTATTTTCTGGGCATCATTCAGGTCATCAGAAGTTTTGGTACTGTTGATGACATCTTCGGTGTTGCCCATGATGGGCAGTTCTGATTGGGCCGGGTCCACATCTACCGTGAATCCTCTTTCGATATCAAAGGAACAATTTAAGACACCCGAAGTACCCCCCCAGCCCGTGCAATCCCCTTGGGTATAGGAAACAGTGATGGTGTCGGTTAAAACCATATCGTTGCCGCAGATATAGGAAAGGTTTTCTTTTTTTGGATTACAGGGTTCGGCGGGATATGGCCTGAGGGAATGGAATTCCGGATCAGTTGTGTCGCTGCAGGATGAGGCTTGACCATAGGCAGTGCCAGCGAAAAAGTAAAAAGCAAAAAGCAAAAGACAAAGAGCAAATAAAAATTTGAGCAGTCGCATTAATTTATTATATCCTATTGGGTCACTTTGAAGATTGTGACATCGATTCCTGTTATGTCTTTAATTAAAAGAAGAATGAGGTAGGAAAGAATAATTACGATTAAACCCCCGATTGCATAGGTTAAGGTTTTTTTTGCTCCTTCTAATGCTTTAGGGTCTCCGCCGGAGGTGATAAATTTAAAACCGGAAGAAAGAAGAAGAATAAAAAAGGTTATTCCGGCAATGCCTAAAACAATTTTAATAACATTTGCAAATACATCTTCTAAATTTTGGAGGGTAGGAGGATCCATAACAAAACAAGTTTAAACTAATAAATAAACAAGGGCAAGAGATCAATCGCTTACCGAGGGGATAGTGAGAGTACTTAAAATATCTAGGCCAAAGAAAACCTTGATCAAAGCCAAAATTGCCCAAGCCGCGAAAACAATAACAAGCCCGACTAAAGCTGCGGTTATTTGATTCCTGGCCGATTCTGTTTGGGCTTTATCTCCTCCCGAGGCAATCCATTTAATTCCTCCGATAACAAGAATAAAGAAAAAAACGATTGCCGCAATCACCAAAGAAAGTCTTATCATTGTGGAAACTATCTGACCAATGCTTAATGTTCCAAGCTGACTGAACTGTCCCGTTGGCAACAACTCGACCTTTTTATCATCGGCTAGTGCCAGTAAACCTTTCATATTTCCTATTATTGTATTACCAGACTGCCAATGTCAAGGGTTAATATTGAAACACCAAAGAAATTTTCAATTAGTTTAAGAACCGCAAAAATAGCAAATAGGATAACAATTCCGACCATTGCGTTTGTAATTTTGCTTTTGGCAGCTTCCAGTGCATTTTTATCCCCACCTGAAGAGATCCATTGAAGGGCACCCATTATCAAAATGAAAAGAAAAAATACAACGCCAATAATAAGACCCAAGGTAATTAAATTTGGAATAAAGCTTTGGAAGAACTCTATACCTGTTTTTGTTTGGAGAGTATCTTTCAAAAGCGGATTTGTTATTGCTTCAGAAATTTGCATAGTATATTAAATGGGTAGAACAGTGGTGCCCCCTCCGCCACCGCCCCCTCCTCCTGTGGTACTACCACCACTTCCCGTAATAAGATTGAACCAATATGGAAGGTCTAATATATTTTCAATACCGATTAAGTTTCCGATCAAGTCGATAACAAACACCGCAATTACGATTACCGCTAGTCCGATTATTCCGGTGGTAATCCTTTTTTTGGCTGCCTCCAACGCGTTTTTGTCTCCCCCCGCACCCATCCAGGCAATTGCGCCAGTAATAAAAACGAATACAAACCAGATAACGGCCACAATGGTCATGATTCCAATGGCTGAAGAGATAAACTGACTGAAGACTTCTACAGCCGTTGAGCCAGCAGTGTCGGTTTCAAGACCAAGTTTACCAAAGCCCCTTAAGGGGCCAAGATCGATTGAAAGCAAGTTTTTCATAATAATTCAGGAATTTTAGGATTGATTATAAAATCCCACTGACCAAAGATTAATTGTCCGAAAATGGCAGCCAGAACAAAAGATCCTGCTGCAATAGCTAAACCCAAAAGGCTTTGCCAAATTTTGGCCCAAGCCCCGGCGACTTTTTTGGCATCATCCCCAGCCGACATGAATGCATACCCCGCAAAAATCAAATTAAATAAAGCATAAACGCCAGCGATGACGATCAGCGATTTGAAGACCAGGTTTAACAAATTTCCGATTGCCAAACCCGCCTCAGCGCCGTA
>CAZRAZ010000052.1:0-3030 GCA_964598275.1 uncultured Gammaproteobacteria bacterium
CTGACACCCCTGCCTCCTCTATTCTCTGTCTTACTTTTACCGATACGGCCAGTCTGGCTATGCGCCAGCGTCTGCTCTCCATTATTGGCCCCACTGCCTTTCAGGTCAAAATTGCTACTTTCCATGCCTTTTGCCACGAAATTATCCAAACCAATCCCGACTTTTTTATCTTTGGTCCCGATATTCAAGCCCTCGATCCTTTGGAAAAAATCGATATCCTAAACCGGCTTATCGCTAAACTGCCCCAATCTTCGCCCCTAAAACCCTGGGGCGATCCTCTCTATTATCAAAAAAACATCTCCACTCATCTTCAAACTCTCAAAAGAGAAAACATTTCTCCCCCTCATCTCAAAAAACTTATCCAAGACGAAAAATCTTTTGTCATCCGTCAGACCGACCTCTACCAAAAACTAAAATCAATTCGTTCTCCCAAACAGGCCGATAATCTTGTTAGTAATCTTCTTGACTCTCTTCTAAAAAACAAAGATATTTCCCCTGCCATTCGCTCTCTTTTAATCTTCTACCGGCAATCTTATCTCTCCGGTAATCTTGTCGGTCCGGCCAAATCCAGCTCCATCAATCTCAAAAACAACCTGATCAAATTGTTTGACGACTTTAGCAAAAATATCGGAAAACAACTGGAATTGAAAAAAATCTACCATTGTTACCAAAAAAAACTGAGCGCGCTTGGTCGTTACGACTTTGACGACATGATTCTTTTTGTTCTCGATGCTTTCACTAAACATCCTGATTTACTTCTAGCCTACCAAGAGCAATTTCAATATCTTTTGGTCGACGAGTATCAAGACACCAATTCTGCCCAAAACCAAATTATTGACCATCTTTCTGCCTATCACCCTTCCCCTAATGTTTTTGTTGTCGGCGACGACGACCAATCCATTTTTCGCTTTCAGGGCGCCGCCATCGAAAATATTTACAATTTTTATCAGCGCCACCAAAAACAAATTCAGCTTATCGTTTTAAAAAACAACTACCGTTCGCATCAACTAATTCTTGATAGTTCATCCTCTTTAATTTCCCACAACCAAAACCGTATCAGCAATTTTATTAAAGACATAGACAAATCTCTTCTGTCACAAACCAATTACGACCCCGACCCCATCAATCTTTTTGTTGCTAAATCCGAATTGGAAGAAAACTTTTTCATTTCTCAAAAAATAAAAAGTTTATTAAAACAGGGGACCAGCCCACAACAAATTGCCGTTCTTTTTCGCCAAAACAGTGATCCTTTGTCATTGATGGAACTTCTTTCCCGGCAAAAAATCAATCATTCTCTTTTATCCGGCGTCAACATTCTTGACTCCCTTCTTATCAACCAACTAATCAATCTTTTAAGCTATATTACCGATCCCTCCGACCAGCTTCTTTTCAAAATTCTCTCTTACAATTTCTCCCGCATTCCCGCCTTAACTTTGGCCAAAATCAGTCGCTTTTCTTATAAACACAAAATCCCCCTAAGCCATCTGATCGCCTCCGCCGATCATCTTGTCAAAGTCAACCTTTCCCAAAAAGCTATCAGTAAACTTAAGTCTTTTTCTAAAAATCTGGCTCTGGCCCAAAAATGGCTGGTAAATTATCCTCCCGAGCGTTTTTTTAATCGGCTCATTCGTCGTTTCGGTTTTCTTTCTTATTTAATCTCCCAAAAGGATTATTCGCTCTTAAACCAACTCAACACTTTCTATCAGGAACTGAAAACCTTTCAAAAAAATCAGCCCGCCGATTTGTCTACCTTTCTTAACCGTCTGAAACTTTATCAGGAAAACACTCTCCCTCTCTTTGCCCCCCAACTGCCATCAGAAGCTATAGATTCCGTCCAACTGATGACCGCTCACAAAGCCAAAGGCCTCGAGTTTGATCATGTTTTTATTATTCAGGCCGTCGACAAGAAATGGGGCAACAACCGAATCCATGAGCCCCTGTCCTTGCCTCCCGGCATTTTATCAACTGAAATTTCTGCCTTCAGTGCCGACCAAAACGAAGACGAAAGGCGCCTTTTTTATGTCGCCCTCACCCGGGCCAAAAAACAAATTTATCTTACTTATTCTCAAAGCAATTCTTCCGCCCGCGAACAACTACCCTCTCAATTTATCTCCGAAATCAAACCGGATTTAATTCAAACCATTATTCCCGATTCCGATCTAAGTCAACGGGCTCTTGCCTCTCTTTTCCCTCTCAAAACCTCTATATCAGGGCCTCGCTTCAAAAACTACCTTCAGGCCCATCTAAAAAACAATTATAAATTTAACATCAGCCACCTTAATTCTTACCTTCGCTGTCCTCTTTGTTTTTACTATAAAACCATTTTGCGTATTCCTGCCGTCAAAAATAAATATATGTCTTTGGGCACTGCCGTTCATTACGCTTTCAATCAACTCTTTACAGTTTTCAAAAAAGAAAATAAACTTCCCCCTCAACGGCAATTTCTTGATTATTTTGTCAAAAGCCTCAAAAATGAAAATCTTTCCCAAGCCGACTACAAAGACGACCTCATTCGCGGTCAACAAATCTTAATCGATTACTATGATCACCATCATTCCTCTTTCTCCCCCGAGATCCTAACCGAATACAATTTTGCCTACGATAACGTTGTTTTAGACAATATTCCCCTAACAGGCAAAATCGATAAAGTCGAAATTTTAAAGTCAACCACGGCCGGTTTGCCCGATGTTAATGTTGTCGATTACAAAACCGGTAATCCCGACGGCAAATCAAAACAACTATCTCCCGATGGCGATTATTTCCGCCAACTGGTTTTTTACAAAATCTTAGCCGACGGCTCTTCCCGTTTTAAATATCATGTTTCTTCCGGCACTATCGACTTTGTCCAAAAAAGCCAATCCAAAAATGATTTTATTCAAAAAAAATTTGAAATCAGTGCCGACCAGATAGCTGATTTAAAAAAACTTATCCATCAGGTTTATCAAAAGATCCTCAATTTAGAATTCAATCGCGCCGGAGACCAATGTCGCGACCCCGACCATCTCCACCATCTGCAAAAATTGTAAAAAT
>CAZRAZ010000053.1:0-2937 GCA_964598275.1 uncultured Gammaproteobacteria bacterium
TTTTTGAGTAATATTTATGGTGGAATTTTTGCCATTGACGAGTATAGACAATTTTATCGGCTGGCGGACGTAAAAAGTTTGAAAAATCATGAGGGAAATTTGATGGTAAAGAAAAATTTGGGGTGGGAGTGGAAGCAAATAAAAGATGTTGACTGGAAAAAAGTAGTTAAGAAAATTTTGGGCTATAATGGCTTATGACGAAAATTAAAAAAGTAAGAGCAAGGGAGATATTGGCGTCGGGTGGAGAGCCAACAGTAGAGGCAGAAGTTCAATTGGAATCGGGAGTAATAGCTAAGGCTTCAGTCCCCTACGGAGTATCGGCGGGTAGTTATGAATCAGTAGTATTGGTAGACGGAGATGAAAAAAGATATGGAGGAAAAGGAATGTTGAAGGTGGTAGACAATATAGAAAATGAAATCGGACCAGCGATAGCGGGGATGGAGGTGGAAGATTTGAAAAAGATTGATGAAAAAATGAGAGAGCTGGATGGTACGAAAAATAAGGCTAGACTGGGGGGAAATGCCATATTGGCGGTAAGCATGGCGGCGGCCAGAGCGGGGGCAGCAGGAAGAGAGATACCATTATATAAGTATTTGAAGGAAATTTATGGAATAGAAGGCGAGCATAAGTTGCCCCGACCGATGGTAGTGATGATTGAGGGAGGAAAGCATGCTGATAAGAGTACCGATATTCAGGAGTATTTGGTGGCGGATTTGGAAAATCAAAGCGTAGCAGATGACATTAGAATGGAAATGGAAATTTATATGAATTTGAAGCAGATTTTGGAAGGAAAGGGAATGACAACAAACGTGGGAAACGAGGGAGCATTTGCGGGAGTGGGGATGAAAAGTAATGAGGGGCCATTGGAATTGGTGTTAGAGGCAATCGAAAAGGCGGGTTATAAGGCGGGCAAGGATGCGGGGCTAGCAATTGACGCGGCGGCCAGTGAGTTTTTTGAGGAAGGAAAATATGTTTTAAAAGCAGAAGGGCGAAGTTTGACGGCAGAAGAGATGATAGAAATGTACGGAGAGTGGAGGGAAAAATATCCGATAGTGATCATGGAGGATATGTTGGCAGAAGATGACTGGGGGGCTTGGGTAAAATTGATGGAAAAGTTGGGCGATAAGACAATAATTTTGGCTGATGATTTGACAGTGACCAACACAAAAAGATGGCAGAAGGCAATAGAAATGAAGGCGGCTAATGCAATTTTGATTAAGTTAAATCAGGCGGGAACGGTAAGTGAAACAGTGGAGTGCTGTAAATTGGCCAGAGAAAACGGATTAATGACAGTACCAAGTCATCGGGGTGGAGGAGAAACCAACGATACTTTTATGGTGGATTTGGCAGTGGCGGTAGGAAGTGAATATATCAAAGTGGGGCCGACGAGGGGAGAAAGGGTAGAAAAATATAATAGATTGATGAGGATAGAAGAGGAATTAAATAATGGCTGATGAAAGATTGGATATCCCAGATGGGGCAGATGTAAAGTTTGTGAGACGGGGAAACGAGTTTGCTGTTGGCGGCTTGGAGACGAAACATTTTTTATTGGTGCAGAAATTAGGTTTATCGGGAGATCAGATTAGACAGTCCAATGTGGATATGGGGCTGATATCTAGGAGCAGCGATATACTCTCTGTCGGAGGAGAATCAATTGCTTATAAATGGCCTCCGGCGAATATGCCGGAAATAAGAGAGGAAACAGTTAGGCAATTACGAGGACGTTTTCCTGGTTTTGATGTTATTTAAATTTTGTATTCAAAATACTGATTGTAAGGGATAGTCCAGGAAACGGTGGCAGAGATAGTGGCTTTTTCCATGATTTTTCGGAATAATCGGATGGAGTTACCGTGAGCGGAAATGGCAATATTTAGGTCTTTACCGGCGTATTTAGCTTTTAGATCTTTGATAAAGTCCCCCACCCTGACTTCAACATCGGCAAAAGATTCACCATTGGGAGGAGACAAACGATAGGAGCGGTGCCAGAAATCAAACTGTTTTTGACCATATTTGTTGATAATTTGCCTATGAGAATAGCCAGATAGGTCGCCATAATTCCGCTCAATCATACGGTCATCGGTGATAACTTTTTTGATTTCGGGGTGAGATTTTAAAACCGGGGCTAAAGTATCCTTGGACCGAGAAAGGCGGGTTTGAAAGGCTAAATCAAGGCGGGTGTTTTTTAGAAGTTTGGCGATGCAGTCGGCTTGTTTTTTGCCAAAAGAAGTGAGAGGGGCATCTTTAAAGCCGGTAAAAATATGATCACGATTGTAGGTGGTTTGGCCGTGACGGAAAAGGTAGATTTTTGCCATAAACTATTATACAGGTTTGATATACTAACAAAGTCAGGAAGGTTGCGGCGAATGGTAAGCCACAGGTTTGCTAAACCTGCGTCCGAAAGGACATGTGGGTTCAACTCCCACACCTTCCGCCAGACCTGCCTGCCGGCAGGCAGGGGGTCAAAGTTCCACGAAATCCTACACTATAGCTAGGAATCCCTAAGCTTCCTTTGTATTTTTTCAAAAAATAATATTTTTTGGTTTTACGGCCTATAATAGGCCAAGTGATAAAATGTAATTATGAATTTTGTAACACTTCCAAAACTCCAAAAAGGCGATAAGGCCGCTATTCTTTCTCCCTCATTTGCAGCACCCGGTAGATGGCCTCATGTTTATGAACTAGGTTGTCAGCGACTCCGAGATGTTTTTGGTCTAGAACCCGTTGAATTTCCCGCTACCAAAAAACTTGGTGCCAGCGCCGAAGAACGATCAAAAGATTTAGTTGATGCCTTTGAAAATAAAGAAATAAAAGCAGTCATTGCCTCAATTGGCGGTGATGACCAGATTACATATATAAAAAATCTTCCCAAAGAACGATTTATTAACAACCCAAAACCTTTCTTCGGTTACAGTGATAACACCCATTTTATTAACCATC
>CAZRAZ010000054.1:0-2816 GCA_964598275.1 uncultured Gammaproteobacteria bacterium
GAGCAAAGCGAAATCCCGAGTAACCGAGGGAAAATCCCGAGTAACCGAGGGAAAAATAACCTCGTTTCTATGCGCCAAGCTTTTGGTCAAACCTTACTCAAGTTAGCCAAAACCAACAAAAAAATCTATGTCGTTGATGCCGACCTCAAAACTTCCCTCGGACTTTTAAAATTTGCCTCTTGGTATCGCCGCCACTTTATCGAATGTGGTGTGGCCGAAAATAATGCCGCTGGTGTAGCCGCCGGTTTGGCTAAAACCGGCAAAACCGTTTTTCTCACCTCCTTTTCCTGTTTTTCCCCGGCTATCAACTGGGCCGTTATCAAACAATCAATTTGTTTTAATAATGCCAATGTCAAAATTGTCGGTTCCCATTCCGGCCTTCTCTCCGGCGCTTTGGGTGCCACTCATCAAATGCTCGAAGACCTTGCCCTTACTCAAAGTTTACCTAATCTTCAAGTTTTTGCCCCCATCGACGCTCTCGAAACCCAAAAAATGATTACTACCTTAGTTCACAGTCCTGCCCCAGCTTACATTCGTCTGGTCCGCCCGGCCACTCCCGAAGTTTTTCCCGCCAATTTCGACTTTACTATCGGTAAATCCCACCTACTTCACCACGGCTCTGACCTTACCGTTCTTGGCTATGGCCCCATTCTTGTTCAAGCCCTGGAAGTCCAACACAAACTTGATCAAAAACACGGCTCTAAAGCTCCTCAACTGGACATTATCAACTGTTCTTCCATTAAGCCTTTAGATTTTTTAACTATTCGCGCCAGCTTAAAAATTACCGGTCGCTTAATTGTTATCGAAGATCATCAAAAAAATGGGGGACTGGGCCAAACCGTCGCCGCTAACCTTCTTTCTTCCCGTCTTTATCCCCGTTTTATTCATTTGGCCGTTGACGATCAATTCGGTCAATCTGCCAAAAATCCCCAAACGCTTTATAATCATTATGGTATCGGTCAAAAACATCTTTTAGTCGCCGTTAACAAAATTATTAATAAATAAATATGCCCATCCCTACCCTCAAACAAACCCTATCCGATTATCGCCAAAAAAAAATGGCTCTACCCGCCTTTAATATCGATTGCTTTTTAACCTACCAATCCGTTGAGAAGGCTGTTTCTCAAACTAAACTGCCCTGCATCGTTCAGCTTTCCTCCGGCCAGGACAAATTTATCGAGGCCGAAAGGCTTTTTATTTTGGTCAAAAAAGCCCAGATTGACGGTCTACCTATTTATCTTAATATGGATCATGGTCAGGACATTTCTCGCTTAAGCAAACTGGCCCGGCTGGGTTTTGATATGCTCCATTTCGACGGTTCCGATCTTGATTATTCCGTCAACCTTACTCAAACTGCCGATTTTATTCGTCAGACCAAACAATTTGCCCCTCAAATATTAATTGAAGCGGAATTCGATCCTATCCAAAAAGTCAACTTCACCTCTCCCGACCGTGCCAAACAATTTATCGACAAAACCCGCGCCGATCTTTTGGCCGTCTCTGTCGGTAATCTTCATGGCGCCGGCAATCAGCCCGAAAACTTAGATCTCAATCTGCTTGCTCAAATCCAATCCGCCCTTCCCGATACTTTTTTAGTTATGCATGGCGGTTCCGGTATCGACCCCGGCCAGCTTGATGTTGCCGTTAAATCGGGCATTGTCAAAATCAATATTAACACTGACCTTCGCCATACCTTAAGACGTTCTCTTTTAAAATCCCTTACCGTTATCGACTCTTTTAAAGCCTATGATTATTTATCTCCGGTTGTTGACGAACTAGCTGCTGCTGTCAGCCAAAAACTCATCCGTTTTGCCCATGTCTAAACGCATTTTTGATGTTATTTCCATCGGTTCCGCCACCGTTGACATTTTTGTTCAATCAAAAAAATTTTTGATCCAAAAAAATCGCCTATTTCCTTCCGGCCAATCCCTTTCTATAGATTTTTCCTCCAAAAGCGAGATTAATAATTTTCTTATCTCTTCCGGTGGCGGAGCTACCAATTCTGCTGTCTGTTTTTCTCGCCTCGGTCTAACTTCTGCCCCTCTTTCCCTTATCGGTTCTGATTTACTCAAAAATTATATTATCGCTGATTTAAAATCAAACCATGTTTCCGACGATCTTCTTCTTTCTTCCAAATCAGAGAAAACTGATTTTTCCGTTATCTTGGTTGCTCCAAATGGGGGTCGTACCATTCTTGTTAACCACGGTTCTACCAGTCTTAAAAATTCTATGATCAAATGGTCAAAGATCAAAAACACTTCTTGGTTTTATATCACTTCTCTTGAAGGCAATCTTGATTTACTTGAACAATTAATCGGCTTTGCTCTGGAAAATAATATAAAAATAGCCCTCAATCCCGGCTCTCGTGAAATTTACCAAACCCAAAAACTTATACCTTTACTAAAACATGTAAATTTTCTTCTCTTAAATCAGCAGGAAGCCGAAGACCTAATCAGCACCAAGTTTTCTCAATCAAAATTTTTCCCCCGCCTTCAAAAACTTGCTTCTACTTACATCGGCCTCACTCGTGGTCGTCTTGGCGCCCACCTTCTCAGCTCCGAAGTCAATCTTTTTTCTCCCATTGTCAAAAACATCACCGTTGAAGAAACCGGTGCCGGCGACGCCTTTGGTTCTACTTTTATCTCTGCTCTCATTTATAAAAAAACCCCTAAAGAGGCTCTCTTTTGGGCCATGAAAAACTCCGCCTCGGTAGTTTCTAAATTCGGCGCTAAACCCGGCCTTCTTACCTTAAAACAAATTAAAAATTAAGTATATGCTACCCAAACGACTTTCCTCTAAAAAAGAAAACCAACTTA
>CAZRAZ010000055.1:0-2802 GCA_964598275.1 uncultured Gammaproteobacteria bacterium
AAGGACAGATAATGGTTATAAACAAGTTTGGCAGTGTGATTTAAATAAGGATTTGCCTAATACAAAAATGAAATATGACGTATTGGTGATGGCTGATATTTTGGAACATTTGATAGACCCCGGAGAGGTTTTGCGGCGCTTGGTGAAGAATAATTTAAAAGATAAGGGTCGGGTGATCATTTCTTTGCCAAATGTGGCTCATGGGCTGATTAGGTGGAAGCTGTTGTGGGGTAAGTTTGAATATGGGGAGAGTGGCATATTGGATAAGAGTCATTTGCATCTATACACGATTAACTCGGCTATTAATTTGATTAAAGGGTCGGGGTTGGAAGCGATAAAGGTGATTTTTAGCTCTGACAGATTGGGCTGGTTATTGGATAAGGTCAAAGCGTTGGGGCCAATATTGGGTTATAACATTATTTTGATATGCCAAAAAAAAGAATATTAGTGAATTTTATTACTTCGGAAGGCAAGATGATCAATCCCCTTTTGTGGAAATTGGCTTGCTATCCTGAAGAAAAGTTTGACTTAACAATTTTTTGCAATCGGATGGTCAGAAGGGCGGCTTGTAAAAGTGGAATTAAATTAAAAAATATTCATTTTTTGGATTTGCCGAGAATGGCAGTAACTAAGTCAAAGTGGTCTTTTTTGTTAGAATCGCTTAAGAGAAACTGTCTGGCTTTGTTTTTTGTGGGCAAAGTGATTAAAAATTTTGATGTTGTTTATTCGGTGTCGTCGGTGTTGGATTTAGTTATTTTTCCTTATGTGGTGAAATGGTGGAGAAAAAAAATAGTTTGGGTAACTGTGTTTGATAATGTGGTGCCTTTTACTGATCCCGGCAATAAGGTAATAAGATTTCTAGCTTGGGTTTTTTTTAAAATAAGTTTGATTTTGATAAGAAAAGCAGACCTAATTTTTGTGTCAACACCGGAATTAATGGAATTTTTGGCAGGGAAAGGTTTTGATAAAGATAAACTGGTACAGAGCAATTTGGGTTGTGATGAAAAATCGATCAAATCGGCAAAATTTAAGAAAAAATTAAGGTATGACGCGCTTTATTTGGGTCGGATTAATGAAACCAAAGGAATAGACGATATGCTGGCAGTAGTTGAAAGGGTGCGGGCGGTTTTTCCTAAATTTGTATTGGCGATGGCAGGAAGCGGAGACGAAATGACGGTTGATAGATATAAAAAGATGATTAGAGAAGAGGGCTTGCAGATTAATGTGAAAATGTTGGGATGGGTGTCGGAAAAAACCAAATACGAGTTGCTTAAGTCGTGCAAAAGCTTTTGGTTTTTGAGTAAAAGTTTGTGTGAAAGTTTTGGAGTGGCATTGATGGAAGCGGTGTGCAGCGGCAGGGTGGCATTTGTTTACAACTTACCACAAATGAAAAAAATTTACAAAAGAGGAGAGGTATACTTGTTTGATGTCGGAGATATAGAATCAGTGACTAAAAAAGTAATAGACGTATTTAGGAGAGCTGATTTTGATAATAAAAAAGGGGAAGAGCTTTTGGGTAAATATTCATGGAAATCGGCAGCAGCGACAGAAGTAAAAGCGCTGGAAGGATTGGTTTAGTTAAGCTTGAGTGTAGTGTTTTTTATAAAGCCAATAAAAGAATTGCCACTCAAAAGCGAAGGCATAGAAATCATTTTGAACTCGAAATCTAGCATCAAGGGTAAGCAATTTCATAAAAAAATTGAGGTAAGGGTTGGAGCTGGAGGGAGCGTTGGTGGGTGACAGAAAGGTGGTAATCCAAACTAAAATTTTAAGCAAATGTTGATGTTTTTTGGTGATCCAGGGAGCAATGAAACTGTGATATTCAAATTGAGACCAATCTTTTAGTCTTTGGGGGTATTTAAATCCGTGTTTTTGGCAATCCTTTAAAATAGGAATACCGGGAGATAGATTGAAACTAAAAAGACGAGTACTAACTTGAGAGCTGATGCTGTTTATTTTTTTAATAAGAGCGATGGTTTTTTTAAGATCGGCGATGGTTTCGTCCGGGAATCCGGACATAAAGGTGTAATCCGTGTTGATATTATACTTGGAGACGATTTGACAGGATTTGATGATATCTTGAATTTGTAAATGTTTTTTGAGGTAACGCAAGATTTTGTCGGAACCTGATTCGGCTCCGAAAAGAATACGGGAGCAGTTGGTTTTTTTAAGCAGGGTTAGATAGTGTTTATCTTCTTGGTTAAAACTGGTGCATCTGGCAAAGGCCTCCCATTTAAAGTGATAATTATTTTTGAGATAATTTTTGAGGAAGCTGATAACCCGTTTTTTGTTGATAAAAAAGTTGTCATCCCAGATGCGGATAATGGCGGGATGGTGGCGGTTGACGATGGTTAAAATGTCTTGTAAAAAACGCTTATCAGAGTAGAAAAGACAATTTTTGTGATAGAAGTTGCTGACTGAACAAAAGGTACACTCGAAGGGACAACCCCGACTGGAGCAGTAAATTATGTCATCGAGTCTTTTAAGCCTGTAGCAGGATAAATAAGCGTCGTAATCGAAAAAGGGAAATTTATCGATAGGTTCAATGGGCCGGATGGGATTGGTGATTATTTTTTGCCGGTGTTTATAAACAAGGCCCTTGATTGATGAAAGTTTTTGATGATGACTGATGGCCTTGGCCAGTTCGACCATGGCCGATTCGCCCTGGCCTCTGATGACATAATCAACAAAGTTTTCTTTGATGGTGTTTTGGTAATCCATAGTGGCGTGGTAGCCACCCCAACAAACGGCAACTTTGGGATTAATTTTTTTGACAATTTTGGAGAATTTTATACCATTGAG
>CAZRAZ010000056.1:0-2596 GCA_964598275.1 uncultured Gammaproteobacteria bacterium
GCAGGATTCGGAAGGGATGCTTTTTGACATCGGTTATGCCGATGGTATCAGTCCGGCCTTAGCCATGCCCGAAAGAAAAGTACCAAACGGGGTGCGGGCAGGGTAAAAATCACTCCCTATAAACTACGTGAGCTACCGCCACCGCCGAAAGAGCCGCCACCAAAACCGCCAAATCCACCTCCGCCAGCTGGCGGACTGCCTGATTTAAAACCACCAAAAGTTGAGCGGAAATTGGTAGGCAAGCCGAGAGAACTGGTGCGACGATAATTTTTGGAGAGGATGAGATCGAGAATCAGGCCAAAAAGGCCAAAAAAGAGAGCGGTAAAAAAGCCATTTAAAAGAAAACCGCCGATAAAACCGACAACAGCGCCGGTGACAAATTCTTTGGAGCGGGAAAGATAGGAAAATAAATAAATAAGAAATATAATTAGGAAAGGTAGATAGGCGGGGAAATTAGAAGAGTCGGACGAAGGAGTGACAGGGATGGGTTCTTGGTTTGGATCGTTAAGCTCGGATTCGATGGCAGTAACAGTGTTTAGAATAGCTTGTTCATAATCATTTTTCTTATATTCGGGAATAAATTGGGTATCAAGAATATAGCCGGATTGGCCGTCGGTAAGCAGGTGCTCCAGACCATAGCCGATTTCAATTCTAACTTTTTTCTCGTTGGGGGCAAATAAAAAGAGAAGGCCGGTGTCTTTGTCCTCTTGGCCAATATCCCATTTTTCAGCCAAATTGATGGCAAACTCCTCAACGGTGAGACCGTCGAGAGATTTGACGGTGACAACGGCAATTTGATTGCCGGTTTTGTTGTCAAAGTCGGCAAGGTTTTGATTGAGACTGTTTTCAAATTCGGGAGAAAGCACTTCGGCAAAGTCGCTGACGTAGGCGGTAGGAGCTGACAAGTTTTGAGAAAAAGCAAAAGCGGGGAACAACAAAAATAGAGTTAGAGAAAAAAGAATGCTTTTAGCTAATTTCATTTACTCTATGTCAAACTCGACGGCGGGAGCTGTTTCGGAACCGGCAACGGACTGGAAGAGAGGCCTTTGACTATAGCCAAACAGAGAGGCTAAAAGATTGCCGGGGAAGCGTTTGACGGCCAAATTGTAGGCAGTGACCTGGTCGTTGAAACGAGCACGCTCGACACTGATGCGATTTTCGGTGCCGGCCAATTCGTCCATTAAACGATTGACGGTTTGATCGGATTTAAGTTCCGGATAATTTTCCATAATGACCAAAAGGCGGGAGAGAGCGCCTTCGACTTCGGAAGCGGAGGCGGATTTTTCATCAACGGTAGTCGCGCCGGCATAACGGGTACGGGCATTGGCAATGTCGGCAAAAATCTGACGTTCCTGTTTCATAACAGCCTCGGCTGAACTAACCAAATTGGGAATTAGATCAAAACGGCGCTGATATTGGGTTTCGACTTGGGCCCATTGAGTGTCGACCTTTTGGTTTAAGGTAACCAGTTTGTTGTAAGCGCTAACAAGACTAAGGGCTAAAAAAATAAGCAGACCGACGACGATTAAAAGTGGTGATTTTTTCATAAGATAATAATACTATAAATTGTTTTAGTTTAAAAATCTGAAAGAGTTAGTAAATTTTGCGCATTCGTTTTTTAGGTCGTCTTTAGCGTTGTGGACACATTGAATAGTGTATTTACGGTCTCCGCTATCGATGTCGATGATAGTTTGAAGATTAATGTTGTAAACAAAGGTATTTTGGCCGGCAACGATAAGGTTGGAATTAAACTGACGATCGGGATGAACCCAGGACCAGTTGGAACCGACGTGAATGGCAAAGGAACCGGCGGGAGAATAAAAAGTGTAACGATTGGCAGAACCGAATTTGTCTTGGTAGAGAGTACGGAGGGGAGAGTAGCTGACAGAAAAATTGTCTTCATCACTTTTAAAAATGAGAGGGAAGAGAGTGGCCCCGGTGTCTTGCGGAATGCCGGGTGCCGGCGACAGAGTGGTGTCGATGCTGGCAACGGGAGAGGGAGAGGCAGAAGGGACAGAAGTAATGTTGATGGTAGCAATCGGAGTAACAGATGGCGGAGAGACAACAAAGGCAGGTGGTTTGGATCGGGAGAGATAAAAAAGATAGAACAAAACAACCGAAAGGATAAGAAAAATTAAAGCCAAAAAAGCATAAAGAGACTGACGATTGGTACCCATACTTTATAATACAACAATTGAGATGAAAATTTTAGCAATTGAAACCAGTTGTGATGATACTTGCGCTTCGGTTTTGGAAGATGACAGAATACTGTCTAATGTAATATCTTCACAAATTGATTTACACAAAAAATGGGGCGGGGTGGTGCCAAATTTGGCTAAAAGGGCTCATAAAAAGAGGATAGGACCGGTGGTGGAGGAGGCATTAAAAAGAGCCGGAATAAAAATGAAAGAAATAGAGGTAATCGGAGTAACATACGGACCGGGGTTGGCAATAGCGCTGGGGGTGGGAATAGAAAAGGCTAAAGATTTGGCAAAAAAATATAAGAAAAAATTGGTAGCGGTAAACCATATTGAGGGACACATATTAAGCAATTTGGCCAAAAACAGCCGCGGCAAACCGGAGCGGAAATTTAAAT
>CAZRAZ010000057.1:0-2591 GCA_964598275.1 uncultured Gammaproteobacteria bacterium
CTTGATATCTCTTTTTCAATTATTTCCCTCTCCCAAGACTTAACTCCAAAAAAAGCGATTTTAGTCGGTTTTGCCATAAGCAATTTTACACCTATCTCTTCTCCAAAACACCTCTTTTCTCAAAACTCGTTATTGACATACTAGTAGGCAATGTGTTTTACTGATTCTAGTTAAACATTAGTTTGATATAAGAGGAGCCACCAAATGAATACTCAAAGTATGTCGCAAGATAACCCTGTACAACAAAATGACCCGGGAAATCTTAGCCCGCCCCCTACCAAAAAAGTCAATGGAGTTTCTATTGACAATATGCCCGACCTGTTAACCGTGGGCGAAGTTGCCGACCTTCTGCGGGTCAGCAAACTAACCATCAAGCGCTGGGGAAAACGCGGCAAACTTCCTGCCATCAGGATCAATGCCCGTGGCGACCGCCGCTACCGCAAAGAAGCCGTTTTGTGGCTTTTAGGCATCCAAACCGACTAAGTAAGTCGGAACTTAATTTTTGCCACTAAGCTGTTTGAACTTGTTCAAGCAGCTTTTTTGGTTTACCCGCCTGACCGCCAAGCTGTTTGAATCACTTAACTTACTTTTTGAAAATTGGAATTTACTAGTTCCCTTCCCCTCGGTGTCCTTTTCACCAACCCTCTTTTCATTAAATAAGGCTCATACACTTCCGTAATCGTCCCCACATCTTCGGTCAATGCCGCCGCAATATTTTCCACTCCCACCGGCCCCCCGCCATATTGTCTCTTGACCACATCCAGATACTTCCTATCTGCATCAGACAACCCCATTTCATCCACCCCCAACATTTTCAAAGCTTCTTGTGTTTCTTTAATTGTTATCAAACCATCATTGTTAATCTGGGCATAGTCTCTCACTCTTCGCAGTAACCGGTTGGCAATCCTGGGTGTTCCTCTCGCCCGTCTGGCAATTTCCGCCGCCGCCGGCAACTCGACTTTTGTATTCAAAACTTTCGCCGTCCTTTCCACAATTTCCGTCAAGTCCTTTTCTTCATAAAAATCCAACTGCTGAATATAACCAAACCTATCCCTCATTGGCCCGGAAATCAAGCCTATCCGAGTCGTTGCTCCCACAATCGTAAACTTCTGCAAATTCAATCTTACCGTTTTTGCCGACGGCCCCTTGCCAAGCACAATATCCAAAACAAAATCCTCCATCGCTGAATACAAAGTCTCTTCTACCAACTTATTTAATCTGTGTATTTCATCGATAAACAAAAAATCTCCCTTTTTTAACCCGGTTAAAATCGACGCCAAATCCCCCACCCGGGCCAGCGCCGGCCCGGAAGTAATCTTGATATTAGCCCCCATCTCTTTCGCCAACAAACTGGCCAAAGTTGTTTTTCCCAGTCCCGGAGGACCATAAAACAAAATATGATCCAAACTTTCTCCCCGGCCCTTTGCTGCCCGCAAAAATATAGACAACTGCTCCTTTAGTTTCAACTGACCAATAAATTCCGCCAATCTCTGTGGCCTCAAATTTGTCTCTACTACCTTCTCACCACTTTTTGGTTGGGGATTTAATTCTTCATCTTTAACCACTTTCATATCTTACTACCAATTCTACCAAATATAACCCAAAACTCACCGATACACTTACACCGCCAGACCTCTCTCTCTGGCAATATCCTGAAACAATCCCCTTATCTTCCCCAACAAATTATCTAATATCTGCAGATTACCTTCATCAACATCCCCTCTTTCCCGACTCCGCCCGGGAGCACTGTTGTATAAACCATTTACCTCCTGTCTAAAACCAACAAACCCTCTTCTGTGGCTCTCGTCTTTGATCCCCCCGCTATCGATATACGCGAGTATCCGATTATAATGATTTACCGGTTCTTCCAAATCCTCACCAAAAACCTTTACTAAACTAGGAAATAATTCCTGCACAGAATAACTCTCACCCCACCCAACCTTCTTAGCGCCTTATTATACACAAAAACCAGCTCTTCTTGGCCACTTAGCCTGTCAGCCACTAAATCATCATACCCGGCTTTTACCGTCGGTGCCAGATCTAGCCACCATCCATTCTCCAACTTCCCGGGTTTCCCCCGGGCGCGATCCACCGCCATCGACACCATATCAAAACCCCTTCTTGCCCAAGGACAAACTTCAGGATTATTTTGGTTTCCTTTTTTTTCGGGATCAAAAACCCCTTTTACTTGCCCTGACTGACCGTCAACAACCTCCATGTAATTTTCACTAACTCTCGCTACTTGACTATCACCATTCCGCAAAACTTCTGCTAATCGTTGATCATAAATATCCCTCTGTTCATGGGTTAAATCCCTTACCGGAACCACTCCTGTTTCTCGACCACCAACTTGTTCATCCATAAAACAATATTAACATAACTTATATCTTCATTTTACCCCATCTCCCTCAAACACCAACTTAATCTCTCCTCTAACCCCTCCATTTCTTTTGGTAATTTACCCATCACTTTTTCAATCTCCCTTCTGTCAAAACCCAGCTGTTTCAGACTTGTCACCACATCATCCTCCAAAAGCGGCAAATCAGAATCCAAGTGCAACTCCCCCAAACCTCCGATCTTTGATTTTAGAT
>CAZRAZ010000058.1:0-2366 GCA_964598275.1 uncultured Gammaproteobacteria bacterium
ATATCAAAGCTTTAATTACTTTTTTCTCGCAAAGAGAAACCACTGTCAACCTTAAGGCCTATAAAGCTCTACCCAATCTCTTTCCCTTATTTTCCCAAATCGTCAGTCGGCTTTTAACCGGCAAAAACGCTACTTTTGGTCTCTATTTTGCTCTTGTTCTACTTACTGTTTTTATTATCTATCTCTACCGTCTTTTAAAAAAAATAAGCCAGCCCAATCCCCGCCTAAACCTGCTTTTGCTCTGGCTGATTTCCGGTCTTATTGGTCTTGGTCTCTACAAACAACATATCTACGATCATTATTTTGCCTTTCTTTTTCCTCCCTTTTTTATTCTCACCGGCCTCCTCCTCTCCGGCTTAAAAAAGATCATTGCCCTGCCTTTGTTTTTGCTTTTAGTTTTTCTCTCCTTGGCCCAAAACCCTTTTTTCTTTTCTCCGTCACGTCAATTGCAAACCGTTAACGCCATTACTGATTCTATTGTCGCCAAATCGGCCGGCCAAGCTTTTAATCTAGCCCTTTTAGCCAAACAAAATTACGATCCGCCTTATCGTTATTCGCTTTTAGAAAAAAAGGCTCCGCTTTTCGATCTTCACGATCAATTAACCGAACAACTTTTTGTTATCTGCGAACCCCACCCCGATATCAACTGCCAACCCATCAACCATCCGGAGTGGGGGATTGCCGCCTTTGGTTGGGCCAAAATTGATCAGGAATGGCAAATAAACGATATCAAAATTTATCGCTTGCTTCACACCCAAAATGATTAAAATAAAAAAAATATTTCTCCACCATTGGCCCATCATTCTTATCTGGATGCTTGGTTTTTTCTTACGCTGTTACCGTCAGGGCCAATTGCTTGGTTTTTATTACGATCAAGGTCGGGATGCCAAAATGGCCCTGGATATTCTCACCGCCCGTAATTTTCCCGCCATTGGTCCCGCCACCGGCATCGAAGGTTTACACCTAGGACCCTTCTGGTACTATCTCATTACTCCGGGATACTTTTTTGGTCAAGGCAACCCGGCCGTTGCCGCTTGTTTTATTAGTTTTTTAGAAAGCCTTACCATTCCTTTAATTTTTTTTATTGTCAAAAAACACCATCGCCAATCAGCCTATTTAGCCGGCATTCTTTGGGCCTTTAGCCATTATCTTATCCGCTCCAGTCGTTGGTTCTCCAACCCCTCGCCCTTACCTTTTTTTGTTCTTTTAATCATCTTTTGCTTGATTAAAATAATTGAAGACAAAAACCGCAAATATTGGCCTCTTCTCCTTTTTTTTCTTGGTCTTTCTTTACAACTGGAAGCTGCTTCCGCCATATTTTTTATTCCTGTCATTATTGTCCTGGTCATTATCAATCGAAGACGGGTTTTCCCCATTAAGTTCAAAATCTATTTAAACAGTCTCCTTGCTTTCACCGTTCTCCTTCTTCCTCAACTAGCCTTCGAGATCAAAAACAAATTCCCTCTCTTTCATAGTCTTTCTTCCTATTTTTCCGATCAAAAAGCCAATGATGTTGCCCGCACTTGGGCCTGGCCTGATCTTGACTTTCTAAAAGTTCGTTTACCTGAATATTTTCGCATTCTTTTTTCCAAATTAGATACCAATCTCACTTCTTATACTTACGTTTATCTTTTCATTTTTATTTTTAGCGCCCTTTTTTTATTCCTTCGTCATCGCCGTTCGAAGCTGGTTCAAATCATTTTGACCTGGTTGTTTTTGCCGCTTTTTATTCTTTTATTTTTTACCGGAAAATTCGGAGTTCTTTACGACTATTATCTCACCGGTTTTTTCCCTGCCTTTATCATCATTTTTTCACTTTCTCTTTCCCTCTTTAAAAATAAAAACCTTTCTTTTTTTATCTTTCTTTTCATCATTGTTCTTTTTTATCAAGGAAATTACGTTCACCTAAAAAATTATCTTATCGCCGGTGTCGACGGTCCCGAGCACATCACCTTGGGCAACCAAAAACAAGCCGTAGAATATATTTGCCAACAAACTCAAGACAAAAAATATAACCTTGATATTTATGTTCCCCCCATTATTCCTTATTCCTATAACTATCTTTTTGACTGGTATCATCGCCGCCATCTCTGTTTCTTGCCAACCGATCAGACAAGCAATCTGGTTTATACTCTTCACGAAGTCGACCTGCCCCACCCCGAAAGACCTCAACTTTGGTTGCAATCGAAGGTTACAACAGAGACAATTATTAAAGAACTTAAATTTGGCGGCATTACCGTCCAGCAAAGACAAAAAAATGACAAACAAAAATAAACAAAAAACGTCAGTCTCTATTATTATTCCTTGCTACAACGAAGAAGCCAATCTCAAAAAGGGAGTTCTCGACCAGGTTAATGTTTTTTTAA
>CAZRAZ010000059.1:0-2183 GCA_964598275.1 uncultured Gammaproteobacteria bacterium
CAAAAACTATACCTAAAAAAATTTCACCCTTCTTTATTTCTAAACACTCTCATCAAACTCCTCTTAAGTCTTAGAGTCAAGCGCTTCAATGTCTATAGGGGCATAATCAAACAAAATATTTTCCTCTTAATCAAGACTATCAATATCAAATTAAAAGAAAGGCTGTCTAAAACCAGCTCAAAATCAATCTGGGAAAAACAGTGGAAGCAATTCACTAAAAAAGCCGCCATCCGTCCAAACAAACAAGTAATCAACCACATCGTCAGGCTCTTCAATAATCAACTTACCCATAAAAAAATTTTAGAAGTCGGAGCCGGATCCGGCAGTGATTCAATTTATTTATCAAAATTAGGAGCAGATGTTACCATTCTCGACTTTTCCCCCCAATCAATTAAAATAGCCAAATCTATTGCCGCAAAAGAAAATACAAAAATTAAAACAATTTTGTCTGATTGTCGTCATATACCATTAAAAAACCACCGCTTTGATCTGGTATTTTCAGTTGGTTTGCTCGAACATTTTTTAAATCCGATCCCCATCATCAACGAACAAGTCCGTTTATTAAAAAAAAATGGCTATCTTCTTATCGATGTTCCCCAAAAATACAATCTTTATACCATAATAAAAAAAATCCGCATGCTAACGGGCTCTTTTCCTTTCGGTTGGGAAACCGAATACTCCCTTTTTGATCTTAAAAAAATTTCTTCATACTTAAAACTTACACCCGTCTTTTTCTATGGTCGCGGCAGTGGCCTTATTCAAAAACTTCCAAACAATCTTCGTCCTCCCTTTCAAAAAATACTTGCTATTATTGAATCAACCCCATTGGCACCCTTAATTTGCCTTTGTCTTGGTGCAGTCTTTAAAAATATCCATGTCAAAAAAAGTATCTCTATCTCTGATGCCTAATCACCGCCATCTTTTTTCCATCATCATTGTCAACTACAAAACCTACCAATTCCTAAACGATTGCCTTATCTCCATCAAAAAATCGGATTATCACTCTTTTGAAACAATTGTTTTCGACAACAGCAGTCAAGCTCAAGAAATTAATAAGTTAAAAAAACAATTCCCCGGGGTAAAATTTATCACCACCAAAAAAAATCTTGGGTTTGTCACCGCCAGCAATCGCGCTGCTAAAATCGCCTCCGGTCAATTTTTGTTCTTCCTCAATCCGGATACCAAAATTCACCCTCATTGTTTATCGCTTCTGGCAAAAAAATCATTTCCGCTTGCTGCCTGCAAAATAAAAAATTACCAAGGCACTCTCACCCACCACTGTGGCATTGGCCTCGATATCCTTGGTTTCCCTGTTGTTAACCCCAAAAAAATTTTTTACGCCGAAGGCTCCGCTCTCTTTATTTCAAAAAAATTATTTTCTCGCCTCAAAGGTTTTGATTCTCAATATTTCATGTTTCACGAAGATGTTGATCTTTGCTGGCGGGCTCAACTATTGGGCTTCCCCCTCAAAGCCATCAAACAGGCTGTTGTTTATCACGCCGTTGGTATCAGTGCCGGTGGCACTACCCCTTCAAAAAAACAATCATATCAAACCAGCCTGCTTCGTCGCTACTATTCCGAAAGAAACAACATCCGCACCCTGCTTAAAAATTACTCCTCTCTTACTCTTTTATTTATCCTCCCGCTCTACCTGCTTCACAACCTTTTTGAATTTATCTTTTTCATTTTGACCCTAAAAGCAAAAATAATTTATTACTATCTTAAAGCTTATCTCTGGAACCTTGTCCATCTTTCCTCCACTCTTAAACTTCGTTATCATGTTCAAAAAACCAGGCAAATTTCCGACTGGCAAATACTTCGGCGGCTAAGCTTTACCAGCGGCAAATTTGTTAATTTATTAAAACTGGGTATTCCCCGCTTCAAATAGAATATACTATCCATGTCCAAAAAAATCCTTCTTTATAACTGCATCAACAAACAATTTTTTGGCAAAGTTTCCGACCCCATCAGTCTGGGCGTATTAGCCATTTCCTCCTGCCTAAAACAAGCCGGTTATCAAACCAAATTAATCCCAAACATAGAAAACAAAAATACTATCAATATCTTAAAGCGGCAACTTAAAAACACCCTTATGGTCGGAGTTTCCTGTATGACCGGCGATCCCATTCTCAATGGTATAAAATTCTCCAAAATTGTCAAAAAAATTAATCCCAAAGTTGCCG
>CAZRAZ010000060.1:0-2057 GCA_964598275.1 uncultured Gammaproteobacteria bacterium
GCTGAAGAGGTGGCCGGAGGAGGAAGAACCAGAGGTTGAGCTTCAAGTCTGTCTAAGACATCCCATTGGATGCTTTTGTAGGCCAAAAAGCCGGCATAGCTTAAGAGAATAAGAAGAGAAAGGATAAGAACAGCAAGAATGGGATCACCCGCCAGGGGCGGATTAAAATTTTTTTGTGGTTCCATAAATTTATTTTAACCTGCTAACAGTGTAAAGGGTGGGGAAGTTTAAGAAAATGGCCGGAGATTCTTCCAACAGGTATCTTTGAAAATCATAATAAATATCTTTTCGCTTTAGGTTGTCAAAAGTAAGGCGGCCTTCTTCTAAAAGTTTGTCGATACGTTCGTCTTGGAAGTTAGTAGGGTTAGTTTGGGTTTGAGTGGAATGCCAGTAGAGGTATTGATCCGGATCGTTGGGGATGTTGCCATAAGCCAAGACGACGTCAAAATTTTCCTGATCGACCTGATTTTCCACGGTGATGCTAATATTGATATCTAAAACTTCGCCCCAGGCCTTTTTAATTTTTTCGGCCAAAGCCAAAAGATCGCGGTTAACGACGGTAAGATTGAGGGAATCGATTTGTTCACCGGATTCCTCTTTTAAGGTTTTAGCCCGGTCGGGATCATAGTTGTATTGTTTGATGGCAGGATTGTAGGCCCAAGAGTTGGGAGAAATAGGGCCAAGACAGCGTTCATTTTTGTCGGCTGTTTTGGGGGTGGCATAGGCCAAACTTTGGCGAAACTGTTTGTTGGAAAATTTTTTGGTATTAATAAAAATGGCTGAATATTGGCGGTCGACTTGAATTGATTGGCTAATTTTTACGTTTTTTTGACTTGATAATTCTTGAGGCAAAAAGTTGTTTTGGATTTGATCTACTTCACCCAATTTAAAGGCGGTGATAAGATCGTCTTGATTGGGATAAAAACGATAGATTAAAAGAGGCTGATTTTGATTTTTTAGGGTGAGGCTTTTGAGGTTGCTGTATTGATACTGAATTTTTTTGACCTGATATTGGCCAAGACCAAGTAAATTATTTTTGAAGAGAGGTTTTTGTAAAAGGGAAAGAATGGGTGAGAATTCTGTTTGACTGTCGATTTTTAGCTTGTATTTATCGATAACTTCAAAATTAAGTCCGCTGATTTGATAATCAATATCACTGGCGGTTAGGTTTTTGCCGTTGTGCCAAAAAATATCGTTTTTGAGAGTGAAGATGTAGCTTTTATTGTCGTTTTCGATATTGAGACTATCGACAATGGACGAGATTTCTTGTTTGTGATTTTGATTGGATTGGGTGAGACCATAGGTGATTTTTTGGTTGATTTCTTCGGGTAAATTGTCTAGCTGATAGCGACCTTGAATACCAATGATTTGAACATTGAACAGAGGAAGTTGAGACAGAGTGGCTAACTGATCTTTAAAGTAAAAAATGGCAATACCAGCACTTAGGCCCAGAAGAACAAAGTGAAAGTTTCTTTTGAAAAAAGAAAGAGCGTATTCTATTTGGAAAAGAAGTTTTTTGAACAAGTTAGAGTATGACTTGAATGATTGACGAAATGATAAATAAAATTAAAACTATTAAGGTGAGGGTAAAGGTGATCTTTTCCCAACCTCTTTTTTCGGCAACAGAGTCGCTTAAAAAATTGGATCGACCATCATTGGCGTTGTTGGTTTGAAAAAAGACGAGAAGGATTAGGAGTAAAGAGAGGAGGATTTGGACGATAGCTATAATAAGGTTCATATTTTTCTTTTTTTATATAAAATTAATGAGAAAAAACCAAGAATAAGGTTAATGGTTAAGGCGCTGACCAGATAAGCAAAAAATCCGGAAAAGTGAAAGGAGGGAATGGCTAAACCTTGCCAGGAAGAAGCGGTGGTGGAGATATTAAGCAGGGAAAAATCGTCTAAAAAAAAGACAGCCAGATAAAGACCAAGAGTGCCGATAATCAGTCTTAAACTGCCAAGAGTAAGAATGTTGATGGGCAGGAGCAAAATTTTGAGAATGGGCTTGATAATAGTTTCGAAAATGGCTAAGATGGCGGCGGTTTTGATAAGAGTGG
>CAZRAZ010000061.1:0-1966 GCA_964598275.1 uncultured Gammaproteobacteria bacterium
AAAAGTAGCTGCCTACTTCATGATCGGCCATCCTCAAGAATCTAAAAAACAAATCGACCAAACCGAAAAAATGATTCTTAATTTCCCCATTGATATCCTTGGGCTTTCCATCCCTCTTCCTTTTCCCGGTTCAACTCTTTATCAAATAGCCCAAAAAGAAGGCATTATCTCTCCCAAAATCATCGACGCTTTTACTGCCGGCAAATTAGGTTTGGGTTACGCCAACATCTATCCCCAATATCACCCCCCTGATTTGTCTCTTTCCTACCTTCACCAAAAAATGCGTCAAATCAATCGCCATTTTTACCTCCGCCCCCGAACCGTTTTTGCCAACCTAAATACCATAATTTCCAGACCCCAAAAATCATTAATCGACCTTTTTTCACTGATTAAATACGGCATGTCCGGCCGAAAGCCCTACAAATGAGCAAAATCGCCCTTGTTTCTATTGCTGTCGAAAGCTATTCTCTTGAAATTTTATCTTCCTTTCTCAAAGAGAAAGGCCACCAAACTTCAGTTTTTTTTGACCCCAGTCTTTTTGCCACCGAAGTTGTTAGTTCCCCCAAATTAGCTGACTTTTTTGACACCCGCCATCACTTGGTAAAAAAAATCTTGTCTCAAAAACCGGATTTTGTCGGTTTTTCGGTCTTTACCATCAATTATCAAAGAGCCTTAAGCCTTGCCCGTCTTATTAAAAAACTCTCTCCTTCTACCCCCATCATCTTTGGTGGTATTCACCCCACCAGCGTTCCCGAAACTGTTATCAAACAAAAATGTGTTGATATCGTCTGCGTCGGAGAAGGGGAGTTGGCCCTCAACCAACTACTTAATTCACCCCGATCAACAAAGATAAGAAATCTCTGGTTTAAAAAAAATGGCCGCTTTATCAAAAATCCCCTTCGTCCCCTCATAAAAAATCTTGACAGTCTACCTTTTCCCGACAAAGAATCTTTTTATCGCATTTATCCTGGTTTCTTAACAGATTATTACACCTGCTCCAGCCGCGGCTGTCCCTTCGGTTGCACCTTTTGCGCCAATAATGTTTTAAACAAAGTCCAAAAAGGTCTCGGACCCATTCTGCGTCGCCGCTCTCCTCAAAACCTAATCGATGAACTTCGTTGGGCCAAAAAAAATTTTCCCATCACGCAAATCACCTTTACTGATGACATTTTCGTCCAGGATCTAAGCTGGCTAAAAACATTTACCAAACTTTATCACCGTTACATCAAACTTCCCTATGTGGCCTTAACCCATCCCGCCTTCATTGATTTTCAAAAAGCCAAATTACTCAAAAATTCCGGTTGCTATTTTCTTCTCCTGGGTATCCAATCAGCTTCAGAAAAAATCAGAAAAAAGATTCTAAAAAGATACGAAAGCAACCACCAAATTATCATGGCCGCTTCTGCCTGTCACCTGGCCAAACTTCATTTCTCTATTGACCATATTCTAAATATCCCCGGCGAAACCATCAAAAACTATGTCTTTGCCCTTGATTTCTATCATCGCCTCAAACCATCCGTTATAAATTGTTTCTACCTACAATACTTTCCCAAAACCGAAATTATCAAAAAAGCCAAACTTTCTCCAAAGCTCATTAAAAAAATCAATCAAGGCCAATCGTCTTCTTCGGTTGTTGTTGGCTTCGGCAACAAAAATACTATCGACAGCCAACTCATCTATAGCAACTTCCAATTTTTCTTTTTATTAATACCCATTCTTCCTCAATCCGCCGTCAATTTTATTATTAAGCAAAAACTATACCTAAAAAAATTTCACCCTTCCTTATTTCTAAACACTCTCATCAAACTCCTCTTAAGTCTTAGGGTCAAGCGCTTCAATGTCTATCAAAACATAATCAAACAAAATATTTTCTTTTTAATCAAAACTATCAATATCAAATTAAAAGAAAGACTGTCCAAAACCAGCTCAAAATCAATCTGGGAAAAACAGTGGAAACAATTTAACA
>CAZRAZ010000062.1:0-1755 GCA_964598275.1 uncultured Gammaproteobacteria bacterium
AACGAAGAAGCCAATCTCAAAAAGGGAGTTCTCGACCAGGTTAATGTTTTTTTAAACAAACAAACCTTCGTCTGGGAAGTCATTATCTGCAACGATGAATCCACCGACAATAGCCTTGATCTCTGCCAAGATTTTATCAAAACCCATCCCGGTTTTCGCGTTTTGGATCTACCCCACGGTGGCAAACCTTCGGCAATTTGGGGTGGCATCAAGGCAGCCCGTCATCCTCTGGTTCTTTTTACCGACATGGATCAGTCCACTCCCCTAAAAGAAATTAGAAAGCTTTTACCTCATTTTGCTAACTACGATATTGTTATCGGCTCCCGCGGTTTTACCCGTCAGGGCTTCAGCCTTTTAAGAAAGCTGATGTCCCGTATTTTTTTATTGGTCAGAAAATTAATCCTTTTATCCCAAATTAACGACACTCAATGTGGCTTTAAAGCTTTCAAAACCGACATAGCCAAAAAATTATTTCCCAAACTTCAATTCTTCCAACAAAAACAAGCTTCTGGTTGGCGGGTTTCTGCTTTTGATGTCGAACTTCTCTTTATGGCCGAAATCTGGGGCTATAAAATTAAGGAGGTGGAAGTAAGTTGGCAGGATGAAGACGTTTCCACCACCAAAGGTGACAATTCAACCCGTTTCAAAAAGGAATCAAAACAAATGGCCGAAGAAATACTTAGGGTTAAAATCAACCAAATTAAGGGTCTCTATGCTCAAAAGTAAAAATAAAATTAATCGTTTTTGGGCCTTTGTCGGTCTTTCGGCCATCTATTTTTTTAGCCGTCTCCAACATTTAACGGCCATTCCCGTTTTTGGCGACGAGGCCATTTATATTCGCTGGGCCCAAATCATCAGAAATGTCGAAACTCTTCGTTTTATTCCCTTAACTGACGGCAAACAACCCTTGTTTATGTGGCTCTTGGCTTTTGGCTCTCTTAAGCTTACTGCCGACCCCCTGGTCGCCGGCCGTCTACTTTCTCTTACCGCGGGTTTTTTAAACTTTCTGGCTATTTTTCTTGCTTCTGCCCTCTTGGCCAATTTTACCAGTTCTCAAAAAAACATACTTTCTTTTATCAAACAATCTCTCGAAAAAAAATTTACTACTGCTTTTTTATCAAGCCTGATTTACACCCTTATCCCTTTTACCTTCTTTTTTGACCGTCTGGCTCTGCCCGACAGCCTTCTTTCTGCCCTTGTCAGTTTAAGTTTTGTTTTTAGTCTGCTTTTGGCCAAATTTCCTCGCCTGGACTTAAGCTTGATTCTTGGCTTCAATCTGGGCCTTGCCTGGCTTACCAAAAGCCCGGCCATTTATTTTCTTGTCCTCTCCTTATTGTTCTTTTTATTAATAAATTTTCGTCAACCTAAAAAACTCTTCTTCCCGGCCATTGCCATTTTTATCGCCCTTGCCGCTTACAATAGTCTCCGCTTAGGTCCTCAATTTCACATGATTGCCATCAGAAACCAGGACTATGTTTGGCCTCTCTCAAAAATTATCAAAAAACCACTCGACCCTCTTTTGCCCCATCTAAGCGACATTATTACCATCTTTTCGTTCTATATCGGTTGGCCGCTTCTTATCCTTGCCTTTTTTGCTTTTCTAAAAAATATAAAAGAGGTTGGCAAACAACACCTGGTTTTATTCGCCTGGTTTTTTTTGCCCCTACTGGCTACCGCCTCCTTTGCCAAAGTTTTTACTGCCCGCTACATTCTTTTTACCATTCCCTTTCTTATCATTCTCATTTCTCTTGCCCT
>CAZRAZ010000063.1:0-1668 GCA_964598275.1 uncultured Gammaproteobacteria bacterium
ACCGGCCCTCTGGCAACAAAGCATGCTCAAAAGAATTTTTCACCAACCCTTTCTACAACAATCTAAAACCTATTTAGACGTTGGCTGTGGACCATCTGCTTACGCCGTCAACTATGCCCAAAAAAAACAGCTCATCTGTTTTGGCATTGATATTTCCCCCACTGCCATTCTCCATGCTCAAAAAACTAACAAACTCGGCCCCAATGCCGCCCTTCTGGTTGCCTCGGCCCAATTTCTTCCTTTCAAAAAAAACTGTTTCGACTACATTTCCTGTATCTCCATTCTCGAACACCTGAAAAACCATCAAAGAACCATCAAACTTATTAGCCAAATTTTAAAACCATCCGGCCGTCTATTTTTGGTCATCCCCAACCAATATCATCACTTGCCATTTTTCCTAAGACCGATAAAAATTTATTTTGACCAAAAAATCGGCCATCTTCGTACCTATTCAGTCACCAGCATCAAAAAACTCTGTCAAAAATACAAACTCGTTCTCGAGGACTATTCATACAACGGTCATCTTCTCAAATTTTTTCAAATCATTTGTCAAAAAGCAAAAGTTATCCCTAAAAATCTGTGGTGGTTAATTGAAAAACACGACATCAACAAAAATCCTCACGCCGCCCAAATTAATCTCATTTTCCAAAAAAAATGTTGAGCAAAATTCTCTTTATTAATCCGCCTCTTTATTTTCTGGATAATCAACCCCGATCACTCGACAACTCCCTGCCGCCTCTGGGACTCCTTTATCTTGCTACCTATATCAATCAAAATTCGCCTGTCTTCAAAGCAAAAATAATTGACATCGGTACCGAAAAAATTAAGCTCAATCAAATTAGCTCCCTGATAAAACGTCACCAACCTTTGGCTGTCTGCCTGTCAGCCATGACTCCTCAACTTCAAGGTCTTTATTCTTTGGCAAAGCTCATCAAAAAAAAATATCCCCATCAAATCATCGTCCTTGGCGGTTCACACATTAGCGGCGATCCTGATTTTATCAACAGACATAAAAAATTATTCGATTATGCCATTACCGGCGAGTCTGAAATCACTCTTTTGCAAACTCTCCGGAAAATCAGCCAAAACAAAAAGATCCCCAAAATACAAACAGGCCAAATCTGCCTCCACCTTGATCAGTTACCCATACCCGATCGTCGTCTTATCAAACGCCGCCTTTATCAAAAAACAGAGTCGCTTCTCTTTTCTCGGGGTTGTCCTTTTCACTGCTATTATTGTTCTCGTCCCGCCATCAGCCGCTATGTTCGCTATCGGTCAGCCGCCAATCTCATCTCTGAAATAAAACAAACCCAAATCTATCACCAGGGCCAACTGGATTTTCAGGACGACACTTTCACTCTTAAAAAACAGCCGGTTATTAACTTTTGCCAACAAGTAGTTCATCAAAAGATGAAACTATCTTGGACCTGCAACACCCGCATCGACATGGTCAACAAAACTCTGCTTGGTCTCATGAAAAAAGCCGGCTGTCATCAGATTAATTTCGGTATCGAATCAGCTAATTTTCATCTCCGCGCTCAAACAATCAAAAAAGGCAGCTTTAGCAACCGGCAAATTTCCCAAACCCTTAAAACCTGTCACCGGTTAAATATAAAAGTAGCTGCCTACTTCATGATCGGCCATCCTCAAGAATCTAAAAAACAAATC
>CAZRAZ010000064.1:0-1596 GCA_964598275.1 uncultured Gammaproteobacteria bacterium
TAAATAAATTCTAAGTTCTAAACAATTTTCGAATTTTCCCTCGGTTACTCGGGATTTCGCTTTGCTCAACGCTTTGCTCAACATTTTGCTCAACGCTTTGCTCAACGCTTTGCTCAACATTTAGTTAAGCGGTAGTTAATTTTTAAAATAAATTTTTTAATTAGAAAATGAAAGTGGAGAAAGGTGCTTGATAGGGCTATTACAGTTTTTTGGCTTTGATTTTCTTTTTCTTAGGTTTGATGGCTTTGGCGGCTTTGGCTTTGGTTTTGGCAAATTCCTGGCCTTTGGCAACTTTTTGTTTGAATTTGTCTATTCTACCTTTAATATCAGCAAATTTTTGGGTGCCGGTGTAGAAGGGGTGGCAGTGAGAACAAATTTCAACATCAATTTTTGGTAGAGTGGAACCGGTGGTGAATTTGTAGCCACAGGAACAGTTGACCTGACAGTCGGGATAATACGGGGAATGGATGTTTTTTTGCATGGGTTTATTTTATCACGTTTTGAGTTTTTTTTGTGTTGACGAGAATTGTTTTTAGTGATATATTATGAGTAATGATATATTTTTAATAATGATATGCAGACAGTAAATATTACCAATCAATGGCAAGTTTATATACCGTGGAAGGTGAGGGAAGATTTGGGTTTAGAAAAACCCGGAAGGGCCAAGGTGAGTGTTTTGGCTGGGAAGATAATCATTGAGCCTTTAGAAAGTTTAATTTTAAAGAGGGCCGGGTTTTTAGAAGGAGCAAAGCCAAAGAGAAAAGTGGAACCGGGAAGGGAAAGGGATATAATTGATTATTCGGGTTTATGAAAAAGTTTTTGCTGGATACTAATGTGTGGTTGAGGTATTTTTTGAAGGATGAGCCGAATCAATACAAATGTGCCAGAAAGATGATTTTATTGGCAGAGGAAGGGAAGTTTTTACCTTATGTCAGTGTGATTACTTTTTTGGAGATACATTATTTATTGTTAAGGAATTATGGATTGGCTTTTGATAAGTGGAAAAAGACGGCAGAAGCTATTTTGGCAGTAAGAAATTTAATGGTGTTAGGTAAAATTGATTTGATTGGGGGATTAGAAAATCACTTTGAGACAAAAATTAAACTGGCAGATTGTCTGATTGCCAGTGGTTTACCAAAAGTTGCTGTTTTGGTCAGTTGGGATAGAGATTTTGCCAAAATGAAAGGAATTAACTTTTGGTCTCCGGAGCAAGCAGTGAGATCAATTGGTTGAGGGTGAGTGTTTGCTGTTGTCGAGTTTTAAGATTTTTAAGAGTGACTTTGTTGCTTTTGGCTTCGTCCGGGCCGATGATGGCCAAAAAGGGAACGTTAAGTTTTTCGGCATATTTTATTTGCTTTGCCATTTTGTCTGCTTGAGGGTAGAGAAAAGAAGGGATATTGTTTTGCTGGAGTAGGGAATTAAGTTTGAGAGCTTGTTTTTCGGTTTCGGGGGAAAAGTTAGCTAGCATAAGTTTGACCTTGGAAGGAGAGATTTGGGGCAGGAGATTTTGATCAAGGATGCAATCAACAATGCGGTCTAAGCCGATGGTGGTGCCAACGGCAGGAATGTCGGGGCCGCCAAGTTGTGAGATGAGAT
>CAZRAZ010000065.1:0-1589 GCA_964598275.1 uncultured Gammaproteobacteria bacterium
AGACTTGTTTAAGTATTCGTCGGGATCAAGAAGTAAAATCCATCTGCCTTTTGCTTTTGAAAGAGCAAAATTTCTGGCGTGTTCGACAACCGGAGTAGGGTGATAAGAAAAAATACGGGCATTAAATTTTTTGGCAACGGCGACGCTATTGTCGGTGGAGTGCATGTCAATAACAATGATTTCATCGGCTAGGTCGGCAATCGATTTAAGACATTTTTCCAGGTACTTAGCTTCGTTTTTGGTGTTGATGATGGCAGAAATTAAAGGCCTTTTGATAGCCATGGATTATTTTATCACCTTTGAACTTGGTAAATTTTAACTTGGCTGTTTTTGAAAATTTGACTGACCTGAAGATCTTTGAGACTGTAGGGCACGGACTGATCTTCAACCAGATAAATGTAGTCTATTTGGTAGTTTAGCAAAAGGCCCCGAGCTTGGAATTTATCGTATTGACCGGAGAAAAATTTTTGAGATTGCGAGAGGCGGTCGGACCAAGCAAAACCAATAATATCGAGATTCATCTGATCGGCAAGAAAACTTTGATGGCCGCTAAAGGCAGAAATGTAGGCAGTAGTTTCGTAAAGGTAAAGGGGCAGAGGGGTGAGCAGACCCTGTTTTTTGCCGGAATCATAGGGAAAGCTTAGAACATTACCATAAGGTTGCTGCTTTAAAAAGTCGAGGGCGATGACTTCATAGGGAGGAACGGCGGAGGGTGGCGGGTTGCCGAAATAATCTTTTAGGGTAGAGAGGCTGGTGATAGAGGCGAGAATAAGAAGCAAGGCGATGAAAATGTTTGATTTTTGTTTTGATAAGAAAATGGCAAAGTAAAAATTGGCAAAGACAAGAAAATAATAAAAAAACTGAATAGTGTTCCAGGCAGTCCCTCGCTGAATAAAGAAAGTGGGAATGAGAAGGGCAAGGAGCATAAAAGAAAAGATAAAATAGTCGAGAGGAAGTAATTGATGTTGACGGATTTTATTAAAAATAGTTTTGAAACCGAGAACTCTTAAGCCAAGATTGCCGATAATAAAAATGAGAAATAAACCTGCCTCTATAGCCAAGAGAACAGGAAATTTCCAAGTATAAGGATTTTGCCAAAGATTTTGGCGAAGAGAAGAGATTTGGGGTAAATAGAATTTATCGAGAGATTCTGCCATAGAATGGACAAACCAAAAAGGTTGGAGTTTGATTAAGGAGGCAGAAGAGAAAAGACCGATAAAGAGGGCGATGGCTAATGAAAAGAGTGCCATACTTAAGGGTAAAACAAGGTCAAAAATGGAGGCTTTTTTTTGAATTTTTTTGATAAGGAAAAAGACAGAAAAGGAAAGGCCAACAAGAATGGCGGCGTAGATTTTGACAATAGTTAGAGTAGAAAATAAAAGACCGAGCAAAAAGGCGGTAAATGGGCGACTTCTTGGACGATTAGCTAACCAGAGCCAAAGTCCTGAAAGAAGGATGAGCAGAGATAAAGCATAGGGAGGATTAATAAGAGTTGAGGCAGACTGCATGGACCAGAAAAGTGATTCACCACCGATTTGACCACTTTTAACCAAGGTGACCAGCCAACCAAATGAGCCGGCAAAAAAATT
>CAZRAZ010000066.1:0-1567 GCA_964598275.1 uncultured Gammaproteobacteria bacterium
TTTTGGCCCAGATAAAGATCGAGGAGATCTTCCAATTGTTTAAGCGGTTTTTTTGAGGCGGAGGTTGTTTTTTCTTGCATAGATTAGTTAAACACAAAAATTATAGTGGTGTCAAGCAAGGCAATAAGTTGAGTTGAATTGAGATGGGTAAGAGATTATTTGTCTATAAACCTAAATTAGCAAACCAGCGTAAGGCGTTTTTTAGGTCTTTTTGGTTTGGTCTGTTTTGGTTTATGCCACCAAAAAGCCTGGTAAAAACGGGATAAGTATCAAAACCACGGGTTTCAAACCATGACTTAATATTTAGACCTGATTTATTAAAAAGTAATTTAAAATTTTGGTGATAATCGGAAATAAGGGGAAGACTGGGGATACCACTGGTGGTAATTAAAAAGATATCTTTGTTTTTAATCTTTAATTTAGGAATGGTTTCGTAAAATAAACGATGAGGTTTGCCAAAATAAACACCACCGGCAAAACCAACATGGTGGTATTTTTTAATTAAATTTGAAGTGGCTTGAGAGATACTTAACAATTTAACCGGGTAATTGGCGGCGATATGTTTAATTATTTTTTCGGTATTGTGGTGGTGAAAAGACTGGTAAATAATTAAGGTTTTCATAAGGTATGATAGCAAGTTAGTAAGAACTATAATCTACAACTTAAAGACTCTTTGGTTTTAACCTCAAATATATCCGAAGACAGCTGGCGGCAATGATACTGATCAGAGCAAAATAGAAAATTATTAGACTCCAACTAAAGATAATCGAAGGTTGATTGTTTAGAGTGTAAAAATTATTGTCTTTTAATAATTTCATTATCCAAGAACTACTACCCCAAGAGTGTCCGACTAAAAAAAGAAACATAAGAAAGAGATTGTATGGTTCTTTGAGGCATCTGATTAAGCAATACCAAAAAATAAACCAGATGATGGACCCAAAGAGAAACAGCCAAGGTGAAACTAACAAGAAATAGTAAGCAGGACTAGCTTCATTAATGGTTCTGTTGACATTCCAATATTGTGATCCTTGTCCTAATAGAGTGACAACACCGTCTGTTAACGCTGGAAGAAAAAAGGCAAAAAACAATGGATTTTTGCTGACCATGATTGATTATAAACTACCTTTCTCTCCTATATATTTGTGTTGCTTCCATGCCGGGATGCTGCTCGGATGGAAAAAAGGGTGAGGGATTATTTATATCCAATTAATTCATTTTTCACCCTCTCACTTAAAAACACTTTCATCAATGACTGATAGGGAACATCTTTTTCGTTAGCCAGTTGTTTTATCCGGACTAATAAGGATGATGGTAATCGCAGTGATATAGACTCGGTGGTTGGTTTCAAATTGGGAAAAATTGCCTTATCAGCTTTTGACCAATCAACATAGTCAGTTGAATTATGTTTAGCCCAAAATCTTCTCTCCTGATCTTCGTTTTTAAATTTTGGAATATTTTTAAGACTTTTCATATTCTTTTTTCTCCTTTTGGTTCATATCTCGAATAGATATAATTCTAACTTTTTGGTTTCGAATTGTAATAGACAAAAATAAATATCTATTACTAT